>JAURVW010000054.1 GCA_030655275.1 Solirubrobacteraceae bacterium | reverse complement strand
GGTACCGACGTTGAACGGCGCCTTGTACGGCTCGAACCAGTTCAGGAACTCCTGTCCGCGGGCCGAGGCCTCCGAGCCCGCGAAGTCGTCGACCACGTAGGCGCTGATCGCCTGATGCGCGAACGCGTACATGCTGAGGAGCTTGCCCACGAAGAACAGTGCGACGAGCGTGAGTGGCAGGGTGCCGATCGCCACCCAACGGCGGATGCTGCGCCGGCGACGATTCGATCGCAGCAGGGCCGCGGCGGCGTCATCGTGTGACGTCATGACGCACCTCCTTCGCGGGTCGTCGTGGGGGCGCCCTTCGTCTCGCTGCGCTCGCTCAGGGACCGAGGTGCGCGGGACCGGGGCGCGGGCGCGCGCAGCTGGCGCAGCCGCGCGATCAGCAGGGTGGCGCGGGTCAGCTCGAAGCCGAGGAGCACGAGGATGACCAGGGCGGCGATCCAGTACAGCTCGGTCACGTTGCCGACCTCGCCGGACTCGGCGTAGTTGGTGGTGGTCGACGGCGCTTCGGGCAGCGTCGGCGCGGCATCCGCCGTCCGATGCTCGTACTCGACGCCCAGCTGGCCGGCGAGCGTCTCGAGGTTCTGCTCGTCGATCACCGACAGGGCGTCCTCGCCCTCGTATTCGATGTAGTCACCGGACCCGGCGCCTGAGCCCGACGAGGGGTCGACGGCGCCGGTGTTGATCCGCATCGGTCCGCCCTCTGCCGTGCCGTAGCCGAACACGGCGCCGGCGTCGGTGTACTTCGCGCTGGAGGTGAACGGCTCCGGCTCGGAATCGACCGTCTGCTCGCCGTCTCCGAAGTAGAACACCATCCGGGAGCGGTCGGGCGACGAATCCGCGGCCGCCGCGAGTGTGTCCGACACTAGGGGCGCCGCGATGCCGATCGAGCTGCCGCGTGACTGGCTCGTCACTTCGGGGCGCAGCACGTCGAGGGAACCCAGCAGGGCCGTGGTGTCGGTGGTGAGCGGCATCCGCAGTTCGGCGGCGGCATCCGAGGTGATCAGCGCGAACCGTGCTCCCGGGTACTCCTGCACGAGAGCGCGCACGTCCTCGCGGACGCCGTCGAGGCGAGGCTGTCCGTCGGCCCAGTCCTCGGCCACGATGCTCGCGGTGGTGTCGACGACGAGCACGATGTCGGTGTCGGTCGCGAGCGTCTGAGTGGCG
>JAURVW010000053.1 GCA_030655275.1 Solirubrobacteraceae bacterium | reverse complement strand
GCCCGCGCCGAGCGCGACGCTGCCGACCTGGCTGCTCGTCGCATTCGTGCCGATCGCGACCGCGTTGACGGCAGATGCATTGGACGCCGTCGCGTCGATCGCGTTGGTCGCGGTGTTGTTGCCGCCGCCGATCGCGATCGCGCCGACCGCCCCCGCGTTCGACGAGTTGCCGAGCGCGATCGCATTGGCCGCGCTCGCGGTCGCGACGTTGCCCTGCGCGATCGAGAAATCGCCCAGCGCGTGCGACTGCCGGCCGAGCGCGAGGCTCGCGCTGCCGCTCGCCTGGTTGTACTGGCCGAGGGTCGTCGACGAGAGCCCGTTGGAGATGTTGGCCAGGCCGATCGCGACCGCGATGTCGCCGGTCGCCAGGTTCTCGGCGCCGAACACATAGGCCGGCCGCCCGCCGATGCTCGAGGCGACGTTGTTGTCGCCGACCGCGACGCTGCCGGCGTGCGCCGTCGACGAGCCGATCGCGATGCCCGAGGGCGTGGTCCAGATGCCGCCGCTGTTCGGGTAGAGCAGGTAGCTGCCGAGCGTCGGGTCGCGCCGGTTGACGGTCTGCATCTGCACGGCCGCGCCGTCGTTCAGCGCTTTCGCGTTCGCGCCGATCGCGATGCTGTTGTTCATCGCGGCGTCGCTTGCGCTGCCGATCGCGATCGCGTTGCTCACGCGCGCTGCAGCCCCCGAGCCGATCGCGACCGTGCCGGCGCCGGTGGCGTTGTTGTTGATGCCGATCGCGGTGGCACCCGCGCCGCTCGCGTTGTTGTTGCCGATGGCGCTGGCGCAGGCGTCGACCGCGGTGGTGCCGATCGCGGTCGCGCCGCCGGTGTCGCAGGCGGCTTGCGCGGCCGCGGCGACGGCCAGCAACGCACCGCCGACGCCGGTGCTGAGCGCCGCTCGGCGCATCGATCGATGGAGTTTTTTCATGATGCCTTCGCAAGGTTGACGGGCGCAGCGGCCCAACTCTTGCGAACGCAGCGCACCGGGTCGGGCGGACCGCAGATGCGCGGTTGCCGATACGGGACTGGCGTGTTTATCGGGAGCGAAGACGCGAAGCTGATGGCCCGCGACGCAATCAAAAGTGAACAATGGTCCGAGCTTTGTGAGCCCGCGATTAGCATTGGCGCATCGAGGGTCAACAAGGGCAATTCAGCATGGTTTTCGAAGGCCAGTTCGCGAAGCGGATCGACGTCGGGCGCCTCGCTTGAGCGCGGCGTTGTTTCGCCGGCGTCAGGTCTGGGTGCCTACCGTCTGGGGCGGGTTGCTGCTGCTCGGGTTGCTCGCGGTCGGCGTGCTGCTGCTGTCGATTTCGGCGTACACGCTGCTCGCGCCACAGGCGCCGGTGGCGGGCGCACGCACGCTCGTCGTCGAAGGTTGGCTGAATGCCGGCGAGATCAGGCAGGCGGCCGAGGTCGCGCGCAGCGGCCGCTACGAACGCGTGCTGACGAGCGGCGGCCCGATCGAACCCTTCGACGACGCCGGCGGCTGGAAGAACTACGCGACCCGCGCCGCCGAGAACCTGCGCGCGGCGGGCCTGCGCGTGCCGGTGATCGCCGTGCCGGCGCCCGAGACCAGGATCGACCGCACGCACCTGAGCGCATTGAAGGTGCGCGAGTGGGCGCAGCAGAACGGCGTGGTGCTCGACGCCTTCGATCTCTATTCGG
>JAURVW010000041.1 GCA_030655275.1 Solirubrobacteraceae bacterium | reverse complement strand
GCGAATCACCCTGCGCGCACTGCGGGTACCTCGAGGACTCTGGTACGACGTGCTGCCGGATGCCGTGTCCGGAGATTCCGGCGGCGAGTATCCGCCCGAGACCGGTCAGCTCAGCTACCCGATCACCGGCGTGCGACGCGGTGTCTGGTCGCTCGGGCCCCTCATGCTCCGCACGGTCGATCCCTTCGGACTGGCGCAGCGAGAGGAGGCCTTCGGCGACACCCGCAGCATCACGGTGGTACCTGAGATCCTCACCCTCGCTCCGCTGGCCGTGCGGGTGGGCGCGGCAGGCGGCACCGCCCACACGTCATCCGCCCGCCTCGGTCAGGGCAGCGACAACCTCTCGCCGCGTGGCTACATCCCCGGCGACTCGATGCGGCGCATCCACTGGCGCGCGACGGCGCATCGCGGCCACCTGATGGTGCGGCAGGAGGAAGAGGAATCCAGCCCCGACGCCGTGGTCGTCATCGACCGCAGCAGGAGCCGCTGGCCGGTCGCCGGGGCAGACGCCGACCCGGAGTTCGAGGCCGCCGTCTCACTGTGCGCGTCCTCCGCCGTGCACCTCGCCGCAGAGGGCTACAGCGTCGACGTGCTCGACAGCGCCGGCACCCTGCTGGGCACGCTGCGCGGCCACGAAGACGATCGGGACGGCCTGCTCGTCGCCCTTGCGATGGTGTCTCCGCGCGGGGAGAGCAGGGACCTCGCGTCGCTCATCGGCGGAACACCGCCGGGACCCCTCGTGTACATCGCCGGTCGTCTGGACGAGGAGGATGCGGCACTGCTGCGACCGTCCGGCGCCGCCGCACCGATGCTGTTCAGCACCGACCTCCTCCCCGGCGCCGCCGAAGCCGCCGGCCAGCACGGCTGGACCGTCTCCCCGCTCGGAGCCGACGTCGCCGAGGCGTGGGAAGACGCGGTCTCCGCACGGATCGGAGTCGGCGATGTTCCGGGCTGAGCGCACCGCGGCGACATCGGCCGCCTCGGGTGCGGCGGCGGCCCGCGGCGTGCCACGCTGGCATCGCGACCATGACGACCCGACCGGCGTCGTCGCCCCGGGGGTTCTGGCCGCGGTGGCGGGCTTCGACGCCATGTGGCCGTACACCTCGGTCATCCAGCCGGGAGCCTGGTCGATCAACGTCGTCGCTGTCATCCTCGCGACAGCCGGCACCGGGATGCTGCTCCGCTGGCTGCTGCGCCGAAAAGCGCCCTGGGTGCGCGGCATCGGTACGTTCGCCGCCCAGCTCGCCGTCGCGGTCGCCGTCATCACGC
>JAURVW010000023.1 GCA_030655275.1 Solirubrobacteraceae bacterium | reverse complement strand
GCGAAGGATGCAGAAAGCCCCTTCACATCGACTGCCTGGCCACCGATCGTATCATCTGCACTAAGTGTAAGCATGCTGAGCGGGAGCCTGGACGAAAGGCAGGTCGCGGGTCTACACGGCAACTTGTGCCTCCAAGACCGGACCCCCCGCAGCGTGGGGAACATAACCCTAGCCCTGGTATCATCCTCGCGCCAGTAGTAGTGACGGCTGTCCCCACTGTGTCGAAAGCCTCTTCGACTAGTGGGCCCGGTCTGCGGAATGAGCCTCCTCTAGAGGGGAAGCCTACACCCGTGCGAGTGTCAGCGCCCCCTGAAGATTGTAGGAAGCCTGCTGTTCGGCGCCCCCGGCATGGAGAGGGCTCAGATAACAGCTCAGCGTCGAACGCGCCAGCGCGCCAGGCGCAGCGAGTTGAGTCGGTTGCTGCGACCCAAGAGACAGCGGCAGCGGCTGAAGCCTTGAAGGAGCCATCAGCAAAGAACCACAGGAAGGGAAGGAGTCGGCGGCGCAAAACTAAAGGGAAGCCGCAGATGACAGGTACGTGTGGGAACTGCGGGGAAACGGCGCTTTGGAAGACGCTGATGTCGTGTTCCCGCTGCAAGGCGGTGAACCATCGCAAGTGCATGAGCATGGAGTGTGCGAACGTTGTCAACGCATGCCGGTCGTTGCTCTTTCTCCGCCTCCACCTCCTCCTCCTCCGACGTACACTGAGAGTGTTCAGGAGTTAGCGAGACAGGGAATGCTTCCGAGTTCCCTCGCTACTACCATGCAGGCTACTTACCCCTTGAGTGGTGCAAGTGGTTATGCTCTCCCCACTGCCATGGCGCTTCCTGAGACGCAGTTGATTACCCCTCCGCTGGGAACTGCTGAACAGCTTGCCAGTCGAGACGGCAGCCGACCGCGGGCGCTCTCAGTCCCACGGGCGGATGCGGTAACATCGCACCCCGTCGGTCAGGCGCTTCCTCGATCACCTCCCCGTGTCGCGCCAGTTCATGACGAGCCACCGCTTCCACCTACCCAGAATGTCAACGGGTCTCAGTCCAAGAGCACTTCAAGCAAGAGTA
>JAURVW010000012.1 GCA_030655275.1 Solirubrobacteraceae bacterium | reverse complement strand
AGGCGGAGGGTGTGCCGATCGAGCACCGCTGGAGTGGCTCGCTCGCGGTGCCGCGGGACTGGTGCGCGAGCTGCGGGGTCGACGACGCCACCGGCATCGCCTGGATCGGTGGCTACTCGGGCCACGGCGTGGCCGCGTCGTTCGTCCTGGCCCGCTCCCTCGCCCTGCAGCTCCGCGGCGCCACCGATGAGGACGGCCCGATGCCGTGGTCGATGCACCGCCCGCGCCGGTGGGAGCCCGAGCCGTTGCGCTGGCTGGCCTCGCAGGCCATCGTGCGCGTGCTCGCCTCGGCCGATGCGAAGGAGCAGGGCGGCGGCCGGGCCAGGCGGGTCAAGCTCGTGCGTCGCTTCACGGCCTGAAGGGGCCGCCGGCCTCGTCGCGACGGCCTCGTCGCGTCGACCTCATGACACCGGCCTCGTCGGGCCGGCCTCGTCGCGGCGGCCTCATCGCGTCGACCTCATGACGCCGGCCTCGTCGGGCCGCCAGAACCACCGAGGTCGACGCACCGGCGCCCCGAGACGCTTCGTCGTCGTTGCGGCTGCGTGCTTGCCGTGCTCCAGCGAGGCGTGGGAAATGCAGCCTCTCAAGACTGCGAAACCGATCGATTTCGTCGGTTTGGCAGCCGCACGAGACTGCTGGACGGTCATGCAGGACCGCAGCCGCACGGGCCTGCTGGACGGTCACGCAGAACGGCTGCCGTTCACGGCTGCGGGCCAGAGTGAACCCGACGCCGTGGACGGCGTCGACCGGGCCGCTCGCGCCGGGCTCCGAGCCCGCAGGTCGTGCACGATGGCTGGTCCCAGGGGTTGGGCGCAGGCGTTTGCGGTCGGGAACGATCGAGCCGGACTGGGTCGGGCGGGGCGGCGTTGCGGTCGGGAACGATCGAGCCGGATTGGGCCGGGTGATCGGCAGTCGTCAGGAGCTGCGGTCGCGGTTGGTGGTCCAGCAGCCGTGAGTGGCTGCACAATCGTCCCAGAACGACGATTTCGCAGCCCCCGGAGGCTGCATTTCCCACGTCATCATCGAACGACGCCAGGACTTGGGGCAGTCGCCGGGCGGCGAGCCCATCGTCCTGATCGGCTGGCCCGGTGTATGCGCTGGAATGCGGCGCTCGGCCAGGCGCCGTCGCGGGCTATAGTTCGGGCCTCGCGTGGGCCTAGTGGATCTGGTCTTCGCGCCCTTCCGATGACCTCTGGAGATGCCACGGTGCGCACCGTGCCGCTCGACATCACGCCGCCCGCGGCGTCCACGCGTGCCCCGCGCACCGTCGCCGATCGCTGCCCCACGGCGATCGCGCTGCACGCCGCCGCCGACGGCCTCATCGCGCGCGTGCGCCTGCCCGGCGGACGACTCACGCCGGCCCAGGCCCGGCTGCTCGCCGATTGGGCTCGGGTCGACGGCGGCGCCGC
>JAURVW010000008.1 GCA_030655275.1 Solirubrobacteraceae bacterium | reverse complement strand
CCACCGGCAAGCTCGATCCCCAGCGTCTTCACCGACGGAAGCTTGATCCGCACCTTCGCATTCGCAAGCAAGACCCCGCCCTTGAGCGAACCCGTCACCGGCTCCGTCGAGACGAGATTGACCTTCGCATCGACCGGCAAGAACCCAAGCGTCGTCAGCTTGCCCGACGTCGGATTCAAGACCAGCGAACCGGTGAACATCTGCGACGGCAGACCAAGCGTCGTATCGATCTTGCCCGACAACGGCAACGTGCCCTTCGTGAGCGTCTTGAGGGTCGCCGTGCCCTTCAGGTCGAACGGGTACTTCACGAGCGACGTGTCACCGGGCTTCGGCGTCGGCGTCAACGTCGCAACCGGCGTCGGCGTCGGCGTTGCGACCGGCTTTGGTGTCGGCGTCGGCGTCACGACCGGCGTTGGCGTGATTACGGGCAATGGCGTCCGGATCGGCGTGCCGATGGGCGTCACGACGGGCTTGATCGTCGGCGTCGGCGGCGTCGGCGTCAGCACCGGCGTCGGGATGACGGGCAGCGTCGGGACCGGGGTCCCGTAGCCGGTCACGCTCACGGTGGCGAGGACGGAGAAGCCGGTCGCCGACTCCGGGGCCTGCAGCGAACACGAGACCTCGAACGTCTCGGGATCGAGGT
This sequence comes from Solirubrobacteraceae bacterium, assembly GCA_030655275.1. GTDB lineage: Bacteria > Actinomycetota > Thermoleophilia > Solirubrobacterales > Solirubrobacteraceae > JAGIBJ01. Next base: position 2,113 of record JAURVW010000008.1, on the reverse strand, counting down.
CCAGCTGGGGAACCGGGGTGAATCCCGGGTCGAGGATGACCAACTTGCCGGTCTTCGTGTACGCCTTGAGGGTGAGCGCGAGACCACCGACGAGGATCTTCGCCGGGCCGGGATTCCGGAACTCGATCGGCGGCGTCGAGCCGGCAGCGTTCAGCTCGAACTCGCGGGAGACCGGGTCGACGACCGCGGGCTGACGCGGGATCGCCAGCGGCACCTTCAGCGACAGGTTCTGACCGACACCCTCGATACGAGCCGAGGCCTTCGTGTTGCCCTCGAGCTCCTTGGCACCCATCGTCTCGAGCGCAACGGCGGTGTCGCCCTTGGCCGTCGCGACGGCGCTCAGCGCGAACGCAGGCGTCTCGGTCTCAGCCGGGTAGTAGCTCGGGATGCCGGCCCTGAGGTCGACCCGGAGCGGCTGTTCATCGACGAACGGGTACACGCACGTGTAGTCGAGCGTCTTCTGGACGCCGGAGTTCGGGGCCGGAGTCGGCGTCGGTGTGGCGTTCGGGTCGGGCGACGGCGACGGAGTAGGCGTCGGCGTCGCGACTGGGGTCGGGGTCGGGACGGGCGTCGGCGTCGGGACGGGCGTCGGCGTCGCATTCGGATCCGGCGTCGGCGAGGGCGTGGGCACCGGCGTCGCGAACGGCGTCGGCAGCGGGTCCGGCTCGTATGGGAGCGGTAGGCCGTCAAGGAAATCCGTGACGTACAGGTCGCGGAACGGGACGTACCCCTCCGTCGACGGCTTCGGCGTGCAACTGACCTCGAGCGTCTCGGGATCGGTGTCGCCGGTCTGCGGAACCTTCGTCGCCTCCTGTTTGAAGATGATGACCTGGCCGGTCCTCGTGTACCACTTCGACGTCAGCGCGAGCGCACCCACTGAGAACCGCGCGGGGCCCGGGGCGATAAATCGGAGCTCTGGCATCCGTCCGTAGGCCTCGATCACGAAGTTTCGGTCCGCGTCGAGCGGCAATTGGCGGCGCGGGATCGTCATCGGTGCCTGGAAGGCGAGTGTCTGACCGCCCGCAGCCTGGAGCAGGATCGACGCGCTGAGCGAGCCATCGATCTCCTTTGCCCCGACCGTCTCCAGCGCCGTGGCGCTGTCTCCGAGTGCCGTCGCGACCGCGCTGAGGCTGTACGGAGGCGTGGGTGTCTCGGACGGGTACGTGCCCGGGATACGGGACCGGAAGTCCAACCTCAACGGCTGTTCATCGACGAACGGGTAGAGGCACTCGTAGTTGACCGTCGTGGCAGGAGGCAACGGCGTCGGCAGGGGCGATGGCGATGGAATGGCGGTCGGTACCGGAGTCGGGGTCGGCGTAGCATTCGGGTCGGGGTCCTCTTCGTCGTACGGCACGGGTTCGCCATCGAAGTAGGGCGTGACCTGGACGGACTGCAGGAGCGAGTAACCCGCGGCGGTTTCGGCCGAAGTCAGATCGCAGGTGACTTCGAACGTCTCGGGATCGCTGTCACCGGTCTGAGGGACCTTGGTCGACTCCGGCTTGAGGATGATGACCTTGCCGGCCTTGGTGTACGCCTTCAGCGTCAGCGCGAGCCCACCGACGAGGATCTGCGCCGGACCCTCATTGGCAAAATAGATCTCCGGGGTCTCACCGGAAACGCTGAGCTTGAACTCACGGTTGGCGTCGAGCACGGCGGCCTGACGCGGAATACCGAGCGGCACCTTGAGGCCGAGAACCTGGCCACCCTGCGCCTCAATACGAGCGGAAGCCTTGGTGAAACCCTCGAGCTCCTTGGCACCAACCGTCTCCAGCGCCGTTGCCGTATCGCGCTTCGCTGTCGCGACCGCGCTGAGCTGGAACGGAGGCGTGGGCGTCTCGGCCGGATATGACGGCGGGATGCTCGCCTTGAGAACGACCTGCAGCGGCTGCTCATCGACGAACGGGTAGACGCACGTGTAATCGAGCGTCTTGGTGACGGCGTGCGCCTGCGACGCGAACGCGCTGGAGGCGATGAATGCGGCGCCGGCCAGGACGAGGGCGCGCCGGTGCGCTGACCTCGGCGTTGAAGAAGGAGACATGGTGGGCTTTCGGGTGGGACAGGGTGGTCGGGACAAAACGTCGCGGTCCGGGCGCCGTCGGGCACCCGGTCCGCG
>JAURVW010000006.1 GCA_030655275.1 Solirubrobacteraceae bacterium | reverse complement strand
TCACCGGCACGCCGGGCGCCGGCAAGTCGTCGCTGCTCGGCCGGATCGTGGTCGACCTGCTGGGCGACGACCCGGACCTGTCGGTCGCGGTGCTCGCGGTCGACCCCTCGAGCCAGATCTCCGGTGGCGCGCTGCTGGGCGACCGCACCCGCCTGAAGGCCGACGCTGCCGACCATCGCCTGTACTTCCGCAGCGAAGCGTCCGACACCGAGCTGGGCGGCCTCTCGCCGTCGAGCTTCCAGGTGTGCCGGCTGCTCGGTGAGCTGTTCGACTGCGTGCTCGTGGAGACCGTCGGGATCGGTCAGTCCGAGGCCGACATCCGCTACCTCGCCCAGCACGTGTTCCTCGTGATCGCCCCGCTCGGCGGCGACGACGTGCAGTTCCTGAAGGCCGGGATCATCGAGGTGCCCGACAGCTTCATCATCAACAAATGCGACGAGCCGACGGCCGAGAAGAGCTACCACCAGCTCAAGGCGAGCCTCTGGATGGCGCGGCCGTTCGACGCCGAGGAGCTGCCGATCCATCGCACCTCGGCCAAGACCGGCGCGGGGTTGGCCGAGCTCGAGGCGTCGATCCGCGGGTTCATCGACACGCGCACGCCGTCGGCCGACGATCTCGCCCGCCGCGAGGCCCACTTCTTCTCGCGATGGGTGAAGGACGAGTGGGGCCGGGCCGGCATCCGCCACCTGCTCACCGTCGAGGAGGGCGGCGCCAGCGGCTTCATCGAGGCGTTCGGTGGCTTCGACGCCGCGCAGGCCGCGTTCAACGAGCGGATCAGCGCGGCGGTCAAGCCCGAGGACGCGCTGGCCTGAACCGCGCGGCGTGAGCGCGGGGCCGAGCCTGGTTCCGTCGCGACGTTCCAGTCGAGCCCGCCTCAGCGGATCCCGCCGAGGCGGGTGTGCTCGTCGAAGTCGGTGTGCAGCGCGCCGCGGGTGTAGGGCGGGCCCTGGGGAAAGCCGTCCGGCGCGTCCTGCCAGTCCTCCTGGCGCCCGTAGGGCGTCGAGTCGAGGAGCGACCACATCGACGTGAGGGCCTCGGCGCCGCGGCCGGCGGTCGCGTAGGTCTTGTAGATGCCGTCGCCGTCGCGGAGGAAGACGGTGTACCGGAACGTCGTGCCGCCGTCGACGAGTGCGCCGATGTCCTCCGCGAACCGGTCCTCGGTGGAGACCCACGGGATGTGCTGCCAGCCCATCTTCTCCTGCACCGCCTGGATGTGGTCCTGGGGCACGCGCGAGCCGAGCACGAACGTGATGTCTCGCTCGCGCACGTGGGAGAGGTGCGGCAGGTTGTCGGTGAACTGCGAGCAACCCGGGCAGATGTGATCGCTGCCGGGCTTCAGCATGAAGTGGTAGAGGATCAGCTGCGGCCGGCCGTCGAAGAGCTCCGCGAAGGTGAGCGGGCCGCTCGGGCCCTCGAACGCGTACGACGGGTCCATCTTCACCATGGGCAGGTGGCGCCGCCCCGCGAGGACGGCGTCGTTGGCCTTCATCTGCGCCTTTTCGCGCTCGACCTGGGCGGCGTTCGCGGCGGCCCACTCCTCCTCGTCCACGACGGGCGGTCTGGCGGTCTGGTCCTCGGCTCGGGTCATGGTCGGCTCCTTCGGGTGGTCGGCGGCGAAACGGCTCCGTGGGTCGAGACCGCCGGTGGGGAGCAGACTCATCGGTCGGGCCGGGCCGCGGGTGGTCGCAGCGGGGCGATGGGGTTGCCGATCCGGTCGGGAGGGCCGACGAGAGTCGTACCGGAGCGCTCCCCACCGACTCCCGTTGGGCAGCGAGGGCGGGGCATCGGGCGAATGTCGAGGGAACGGCGTCATAGGGCGGGTTCCGTCGCGCGAGTGCGCCAATCGGGCCCGTCGCCCGTGACGGCGGTCACGCGGACAGTTATGAACTAGGGCAGTCCGCACGTCCGACAGGGGGTCTGGCGGCGGGCGACGTGCGGGGGCACTCCATGGCGCTTTTCGAGATCACGGTGGTCGACATCGATGACCGTCCACGCGACTGCTGTCAGGGCGCGGTGCGCTCTGCGGGGCTGGGGCGGTCGCGCTCGATCGTCACGGCCGACGAGGTGCTCGACGACGCCCGTCGGCGTACCGGCGAGTACTACGCGATGATCGACGGCCGCTGGCGCGACGTGATCGCCGTCGCGTGCCCGGAATGCGGCGAGGCCCGCCTCACCACCGCTACGCGCTTTGCGTCGCGCAACGAACTCCACACCCTTCCGCCGCTGACGATCACGCAGGCGGCCTGAAGAACCCCCGAACGCGTCGGCCTGTCCTGTCTGGGGGACGGGCTCAGGTCGACGCGGACGGGTGGGTCAGTCCGGGGTGGCGTAGCCGTGCTGGCGCCACGCCTCGTAGACGGCGATCGCCGCTGAGTTGGCGAGGTTGAGTGAGCGGCGACCCTCGAGCATCGGGATGCGTACCCGGTCGGTGACGTGGGGATCGCCGGAGACCTCGGCGGGGAGGCCGGTCGGTTCCGGGCCGAAGAGGAGCACGTCGCCGGGCTCGTAGGCGACCTCGGCGAACGACCGCGTCGCCTGCGCGGTGAACGCGAACACGCGCGCCGGCATGAGCGCCTCCCAGGCGGCCTCGAGCGACGGGTGCACGGAGAGGTCGGCGAGGTCGTGATAGTCGAGACCGGCGCGGCGCAGGTTGGC
>JAURVW010000005.1 GCA_030655275.1 Solirubrobacteraceae bacterium | reverse complement strand
TCCGGCCTGGGCGGCGCGGTCTTGCGCAGGCCGCGAAGGAGCGACCGATCGGCCTTGGCGGCCGCGGCGAACTGCGGCGCCGTCGCGGCGACGGAGAGGTCGTCACACCGACCGGCATGCACGCCACCGAGCAGTGGATCGATCACCCGCTCGAGGGCCTGCCCTCCGAGACGGCGCCGCACGAGGTCGCCGATCGACTCGTCGCCGGAGGGCGCGTTCTTCGGGAGGACGAGGTCGAGCGCGGCGCGGGCGATCCCGAGCGGGCCAAGGAGCCCGGAGCGGACGAAGGGCATCGGGCCGTCGGGCAGGCCGGCGAGGATGCCCGTCGGCAAGGGGCGGAGCTTGCCCCCGCGCAGAATCGAGGCGCCGCCGGTGCCGGGCGAGACGAGCTCGTCCTCGATCTCCAGTTCGCGCGCGAGCTCCGCGGCCCACGGCGTGCGCACGAGCAAGGAGTCAGGGCCGAAGTCGACCGGCCGACCGGCGAAGGACTCCGTGCGCACCCAACCGCCGAACCGATCCGAGGCTTCGAGGATCGTCACGCGGATCGACGCGGGCGGGGCGCTCGCGATGAGCCGGTGCGCGGCCGCGAGGCCACTGATCCCGCCGCCGACGACGGCGACGTGCCTCGGTGCGTCGATCACGCCGGGACCCTTGCGCCGGGGTGCGTCAAGCGAGCGACTTCTTGGCGGTGTGCTCGCGGACCAGCCGGACGATCTCGCCCGGCACCTCCGGCGGCGTCTCGGGGAGGACGCCGTGCCCGAGGTTGAAGACGTGGCCCTGGTCGGGGGCGCTGTCGAGCACGCGCCGTACCTCGGTCTCGATCACGGACTGGGGCGCGAGCATCACCGACGGATCCAGGTTGCCCTGCAGCGTGCAGCGGTCCGGGACGAGGGCGCGGGCGTCGCGCAGGTCGATGCGCCAGTCGATGCCGACGCAGTCCGCGCCGGTCTCGGCGAGGAGATCGAGCAGGTGGCCGGTGCCGACGCCGAAGATCGTGCGCGGCACGCCGAGGTCCTTGAGCTCCGTGAAGAGGTCGGTCATCACGGGCAGCACGAAGCGGCGGTACTGGTCGCGCGAGAGCGTGCCGATCCACGAGTCGAACACCTGGACGACCTGCGCGCCCGCGTCGACCTGCGTGCGGAGGGAGGCGACGGCGATCGCGGAGAGGCGGCGCAGGAGCGCCTCGAAGAGCTCGGGATCGGCGAGCATCATCGCCTTCGTGAGCGACTGCTGCTTGCTCGGGCCGCCCTCGACGAGGTAGCTCGCGAGCGTGAAGGGCGCACCGGCGAAGCCGATCAGCGGGATGCCCTGCGGGCCGAGCTCGGCGACGATCAGCTCGATCGTCTTGCGCAGCGCGGGCATGTCCTCGTCGGGCTCGAAGTCGCGCAGGCGGGCGAGGTCGGCGTGGGAGCGGATCGGGTCGGCGACGACGGGGCCGACGCCCGCCTTCACCTCGACGCCGAAGCCGATCGCGTCGAGCGGGGTGACGATGTCGGAGAAGAGGATGGCGGCGTCGACGCCATGCCGGCGGACGGGCTGAAGCGTGACCTCGGCGGCGAGCTCGGGGCGGTGACAGATCTCCAGGAGGCTGCCCTGCTTGCGGACCTCCTTGTACTCCGGGAGGGAGCGGCCGGCCTGCCGCATGAACCAGACGGGCGTGCGCTCGACGGGCTCACCGCGCAGCGCGCGCACGAGCAGAGGTGCAGCGGAGAGATCGCCCATCCCATTCAGGGTACGCCAACCGCGGGGGTGACGGCGGCGTTGGCGCGTGCGGGCTGGCCACCCCAAATCCGGCGTGTGCCGGGGCGCACAGGGCTCCGGCTACGGGCGGCGGGTCGGCGGCTTGGCCTCGTCCGGCGCGACCTGCCGACCCTGGACCTCGCGCATCGTCGCCTCGCTGCGCTCGAACGGCGAGGTGCGGGGCAGCTCCGGGATCACGCTGCCGGCGAGGGTCGCGGGAGGGAGCGGGATCACCATCGTCTGGCGGGCCGTGGCCTCCTGGAGGATCGCGCCGACGATCTCGAGGGTGTTCTCGGCGCCGGCACGCGGGGTGCCCGGGGCGACGGCGTCATGCATCAACACCACCCCGCCGTGCTCGGCGACAGCACGCACCGATGGCTGTTGCTCGGCCCAGCCGTCGCCGCGCCAGTCGAAGGTGTCGATGTCCCAGCCGACGAGTCGCACGCCGTGGGCGTTCGCGAGCGCGCGTGTGTGCTCCCCGGGCCGGCCGAACGGGATCCGCCACCACTGCGGCACCACGCCGTGGGCGCGCAGGAGCCTCAGTGCCGCGTCGGTGTCGGCGACGAGATCGCCGAGCGACGCGATCTCGTGGTCGAGGTGCGCGTCCCCGTGCAGCTCGACGTCGTGGCCCGCGGCGAGGATCTCCTCGATCAGCTCCGGGTGGTCGCGCATCCGCCAGCCGAGCACGAAGAACGTCGCCGTCGCCTCGTAGAGCGCGAGCAACTCGAGCACCTGTGGGGTCCAGGTCGGGTCGGGGCCGTCGTCGAAGGTGAGGTGCAGCGGCCTGCGGGGCGGGCGCTGCCAGTCGTGGACGAGCGGGATCTCGGACGACGGGCGCCCGACGCCGTAGTGCTCGTCGTCCTGACTCATGCCCACAGCTTGCGCCGCTTCGAGCCATCGCCGTGCGGGCGGACCCGGTCGCTGCGTGCGGCGGTCGCCGCGGAACCGGAGGACAGGGACACCACGCCCCCATCCTCACAGGCCGGGGGCCCACGTCGCAATTTCATCTTGACCGGCCAGATGAAGTTGCGACCCATCTTTCTGGTGCGGCCGCCGCCCTCAGTCGGCGAGCCCACGCCTCGCCGCCCAGTGCGCGAGCTCGTGGCGGCTCGAGAGCTGGAGCTTGCGCAGGACGGCGGAGACGTGGGACTCGACCGTCCTCGGCGAGATGTCGAGCTTGAGGGCGACCTGCTTGTAGGCGTACCCGCGGGCGATGAGCCGCAGCACCTCGCGCTCGCGCTGCGTGAGTTGCTCGACCTCGGGATCGACGGCGCCGATCGGCGCCTTGCCGGAGAAGGCCTCCAGCACGAAGCCGGCGAGTCGTGGGCTGAA
>JAURVW010000004.1 GCA_030655275.1 Solirubrobacteraceae bacterium | reverse complement strand
TTTATGCTTTGGTACAAAACAAGTTTCACTTTGCAATAACAGGGAAAACGGCAGCAGAGATTATCTATAAAAACGCAAGTGCTTCCAAGGAAAATATGGGTTTAACTACCTGGAAAAATGCACCGGATGGAAGAATAATAAAAACTGACACCAGCATTGCCAAGAATTATTTACAAGAAAAGGAAATAAAACAATTGGAACGTACCGTAACAGGTTATTTTGATTATATCGAAAATTTAATTGAACGTGAAAATACATTTACAATGGAAGGCCTTTCTGAAAGTGTAGATAAGTTTTTGAACTTTAATGAATATAAAATTTTGGAAGGAAAAGGGAAAATTTCCCATCAGCAAGCACTTACAAAAGCAAGTAGTGAATATGAGCGGTTTAACAAAACACAAAAATTTATTTCTGATTTTGATAAGCAAATCAAGAAATTAAAAAAATAATATGGAATTAAAAAGCTATCAACAAAAGGTAATAGAAAATTTAGAGGAATACTTGGGCTATGTGCAAGAGCATAAAAACCTACCCAAAGCATTCAATCAATATTGGGAAGATAAAATTGGCCCTTATAATCCGTTGGATAATACTGGTATGCAACCCTATAAAAATAACATTCCAAATGCTGCACACGTATGTGTAAAAGTACCAACCGCAGGCGGTAAAACTTTTATTGCTGTGAATGCGCTGCATTCTGTTTTTTCAGCCTATGATACTGCAAAGCCAAAAGTTGTTATCTGGTTAGTGCCCTGGAGCAACTTATTACAACAAACAGTAGATGCGCTTTCTAATCCCGAACACCCTTACAGACAAAAGCTAAATACATTGTTCAACCACAGAGTTGAAATTTACCAAAAAGAAGATTTACTGCAAGGTTCTAACTTTAACCCAACAGTTGTAAAAGACCAATTAAGCATTTTTGTAATGGGTTTTGCCAGCTTGCGTGCAAAAAATAAAGATGACAGAAAAGTATTCCAAGAAAACGGGCAATTAGCGCCTTTTGTTTCACAGTACAAAAACAATGAGCATATCTTGGAAGGTGTAGATGATACCGCTTTA
>JAURVW010001374.1 GCA_030655275.1 Solirubrobacteraceae bacterium | reverse complement strand
TCGTCGAGCGCGAGGGCATCGAGGCCTTCGTCGAGCTCGGGCTCACCGCACCGGTCGTCCCGGCCATGGCCGATGCACCCGACACGAAGCCGTCGGTGCCCGAGGCCCTGCTCCCCGCCCTGCTGCGGGGTGCGGCGCTCTCGGATCTGCCCGTGCCGGAGGAGCTCCAGGCGATCACCGCGCCGACCCTCCTGCTGGCCTGGAGCGACGACATGACCCATCCGGTCAGCACGGCCCTCGCGCTCTCGGAGACGCTGCCGAACGCGCGCCTCGTGGTCGCACGGACGCCGTACGGGCTCATGGCGTGGCCAGGTCTCTTCGCCGACCACGTCACCGGCCACGCGCCGCGGCACCTGGGCGACTGAGCCGCGCCCGTCCCGGCGCCTACGCTGGTCGTATGGGCACAGGGCATTCCGGGGATGGGCGATGAGGGTCGTGTTCGTACACGGCGCGTGCGTGAGGGATGGCGCCTGGTGGTGGCATCCGACCGGCGAGTTGCTCGCCGCCGCGGGCGTGGCCAGCGAGACGCCCGCGTTGCCGAGCTGCGGCGAGACCGGCCTCCTGCCGAGCGGAGCTGGACCGGGTCTGGAGGAGGACGTCGCCGCCGTTCGGGCGACGCTGCAGGCGAGTACGAAGCAAACCGTCGTCGTCGCGCACTCCTACGGTGGGATCGTGGCCGCGGAAGCCGCAGCGGGCGTGGAGTCCGTCGCCCACCTGCTGCTCGTCTCGAGCTATCTGCCCGAGCCGGGCGAGAGCCTGTCGTCGTTCGGTACCGAGGACCCGGCCCCGTTCCTGGCGATCGACGGCGAGGCGGGCACGTTCACCGTGCGGACCGAGTCGCTCGCCGACACGTTCCTGCAGGACTGCGATCCGGCGATCCAGCAGCAGTCGCTGGACAAGACCGCGTGGCAGAGCCTCGCGGTGCTCGAGGCGCCCGTGCAGACTGCGGCCTGGCACGACGTGCCGTCGACCTACCTCCTGTGCCTGCATGACCGCGGCACCTCCGCCGACCGCCAACGCAAGTTCGCCGAACGGGCCGGCCGCGTCGTGGAGTTCGAAGCCGGCCACCATCCGTTCCTCTCACAGCCAGCAGCGGTCCGCGACCTGATCCTCGGCCTCTGAGGTCGGTCGCCGCCTGCGACGGCTACTCGTCCAGGTCCCATTCGCCGGTCCGCAGCCAGTAGCCGCGGGCTCGGGCGTGGGTCTTCGGCAGGCCGTGCTCGTCGCGTAGCACGCCGCGAAGATCACGGGCGATCTTCGACTCACCGGCACCCCACGCCTGACCGTCGCCATCGGGCAACGCGAGCGCGCGGAGCGCCGCGGCGAGATGGTCGGTGGTGCCGGTCGCGTCGGTCTCGCGGTGGACCCACCGCAGGGTCTGCGCGTCGCCGAGCGTGACGGGGATCTCGTCGGCCGCATCGCGCACCTCGATGATCGCCGTCACCGGCAGCTGCGGCGGTGCGGTCTCCAGGATCGCGGCGATCGACGGGAGCGCCGTCTCGTCGCCGCAGAGCAGCAGCCAGTCGGCATCGTCGACCGGCGCAAAATCGATCCGCGGGCCGGCGTAGCCCACGGAGGCGCCGATCTCGGAGGCATCCGCCCAGGTGCAGGCCGGGCCGCGCGGCGTGTGCAGGACCACGTCGATGTCGATCTCGCCGATCTCGGGGCGGTGGCTGCGGACCGTGTAGTTGCGCCAGGCCTGCTCCGGCGCGCCCTCCGGGAAGCGCCACCCCTGCTCAGGGAGGACGATCTCCTCACCGGCGGGCAGGAAGAGCAGCGTGAGGATCTCACCGGGCTGCTCGAGCGGCCACTCGGCGCCGAACTCGTCGGATCGGAGCGTGACGCGCAGCATGCGGGGCGTGAGCTGTTCACGCGCGACCAGGGTTGCAACACCGGCTCGACGGGGGAAGCGTTCTAGCGTGGCCATTTAGGGTTACCTTACATATCCGACCGCCCCGGTCGGTTTGCCTGCCGGGGCGTCGCCACAGCCTGGCGCCCTCCCCCACGCGCCCACCTCCCCTTGCCCTCCACCGTGCCCCAACCCGCCGCCGACGCGCCGCCGCAGAAGCGCGGTTCGCGCGCGAATTCGGCCGTCCTCGGTTCGCCCTCGGCCCGCCTGGCGGGTCTGCTCGGCCTTGCCGCGGTCCTGATCCTCGCCTGCGGGGCGTCGCTCGCGATCGGGTCGCTCACCATCCCGCTCGGCGACGTGTGGCGGGCGATCACCGCCCCAGACGGATCCGACGCGACCGCCATCGTCCGCGACCTGCGCGCGCCCCGCACGGTCCTCGGGCTGCTCGTCGGCGCGGCGCTCGGTGCGGCCGGCGCGCTCATGCAGGGCGTGACCCGCAATCCGCTCGCCGAGCCCGGCCTGCTCGGCATCAACGCGGGCGCGGCCTTCCTCGTCGTCGTGGCGATCTCCCAGCTCGGGGTCGATTCGGTCTCCGGCTACGCGGTCTTCGCCCTCGTGGGTGCGGCCGCCACGGCGGTCCTCGTCTTCGCGCTCGGCGGCACGAGCCGCGGCGGCCCGACCCCCGTGCGCCTCGCGCTCGCCGGCGCCGTCCTGATGACCCTGCTCGTTTCGCTCACGAGCGCGATCCTCGTCTTCGACGCCCGCACGCTCGACGAGTACCGCTTCTGGATCGTCGGTTCGATCGCCGGCCGCGACGGCTCGGTCACGTCGGCGGTCGCGCCGCTGATCGGCGTCGGGCTCGTGCTGGCCGTCGCCTCCTCGCGGGGCCTCAACGCGCTCGCGCTCGGCGACGACGTGGCGAGGTCGCTCGGCGCGAACGTCGGCCGCGCGCGCATCCTGGCGGGCATCGGCTTCGTGCTGCTGGCG
>JAURVW010001355.1 GCA_030655275.1 Solirubrobacteraceae bacterium | reverse complement strand
GCGCGCTGCCGACATGGGCTGGCTCGACCACGACCGCCTCGGCTTCAACTACCGGATGTCGGAGCTGCAGGCGGCCCTCGGCGTCGCGCAGCTCGGCCGTCTCGACCAGATGCTCGCCGATCGCGCGCAGGTGGCCGGCTGGTACCGCGAAGCCCTCGCGGACCTCGCCGCCGAGAGCGGGCTGGAGCTTCCCTGCCAGGACCGCGGAGAGGAGAAGCGCGGCTGGTTCGTGTTCGTGGTCCAGGTGCCCAAGGGCGTCGACCGCGACGGCGTGATCAACGGGCTGCGCGCGGTGAACATCGACTGCAAGCCGTACCTGCCGCCGATCCACCTCTTCTCCTTCTACCGCGACCTCGGCTACCGCGAGGGCATGTTCCCCGTGTGCGAGGACATCGGTGCCCGCTCGCTGGCCCTTCCGTTCTTCCCCGCGATGACCCAGAGCCAGGTCGCGCGCGTGGCGGAGCAGCTCCGCGTGCTCGTTCTGGGAACATAGGCCCCGCATGTCGCGTTTCTCCCAGCCGCAGGACCCGCTCTTCCAGGCCCTCGACCGGTCGCTCGAGATCGACCGTCGTCTCTGGCCGTACGACGTCGCCCAGTCGCGTGCCCACGCGACGATGCTCGCGGCCCGCGGGATCATCGGCGAGGACGATCGCGACGCGATCCTCACGGCACTCGCGCAGGTCGAGACGGAGCTGGCCGAGGGCCGCTTCCCGTTCCGCGAGGACGACGTCGACATCCACATGGCGATCGAGCGGCGCGTCACCGAGATCGCCGGCCCGTCGGGGGGCAAGATCCACACGGCGCGGTCCCGCAACGACCAGGTCGCCACCGACCTCGCCCTCTACGTCCGCGACCACGCGATCCGGCTGGCCGATCAGGTCGAGGAGCTCGCCCGCACGCTCGTCGAGGTCGCCGAGCGCCACATCGACTGGGCGCTGCCCGGCTACACGCACCTCCAGCGCGCGCAGCCCGTCTATCTCTCCCACCACCTGCTCGCCTACGTGTGGATGCTCGTCCGCGACCGCGAGCGTCTGCGGTTCGCGGCCCGTCAGGCCGACGTGCTGCCGCTCGGGGCCGGCGCCCTGGCCGGCGTGAACTTCGACACCGATCGCACGCAGGTCGCCCGCGACCTCGGCTTCGCCGGCGTCGTGCCGAACTCGATCGACGCCGTCTCCAACCGCGACTTCGCGCTCGACCTCCTCCAGGCGTGCGCCGTGGTGTCCACGCACCTCTCCCGTCTCGGCGCGGAGATCGTGCAGTGGAGCAGCCAGGAGTTCGGGGTCATGGAGCTCAGCGACGCGTGGAGCTCCGGTTCCTCGCTGATGCCGCAGAAGAAGAACCCCGACTGCGGCGAGCTGCTGCGCGGCAAGGCCCCGCGGGTCGTCGGGCACCTGACCGCGCTCCACGGCGTGATGCACGGTCTGCCGCTCACGTACAACAAGGATCTCCAGGAAGACAAGGAGCACGTGTTCGACGCCGTCGACACCGTCACCGTCACCCTGGATGCCGCCAACGGGATGATGTCGACCGCGTCGTTCAAGCGCGAGCGCATGGCGGAAGCTGCGTCCGACGAGAACATCGCCGCCACCGACATCGCCGACTTCCTCGTCAAGCGCGGGGTGCCGTTCCGCGATTCCCACGGCATCGTCGCGGGCCTGGTCCGTGCGGGCGTCGAGCAGGGCCGCACGCTCTCCTCGTTCACCCCCGAGGAGCTCAGGTCCCATCACGAGCTGCTCACGGAAGACGTCTACGCCGTCCTCGAGCAGTCCTCCTGGCTCGAGTCGAAGATCTCACTCGGCGGCACGGCGCTGCCTCGCGTGCGCGAGCAGCTCGCGCAGGCCCGCGCCGTCCTCGACCTCTAGCCCGGCCGCGCCCTGCGACCCGCGATGACGGTCGCGCATCCACCGATCGACGACGCCGGCCTGCGGCAGCTGCTCGAAGGCGATGTCGTGGCGGCGGCCCAGGGCCTGATCGGTTGCAGGATCGCCCACCGCGACCTCACGGTCGTGATCGTGGAGACCGAGGCCTACCACGAGGACGAGGAAGCCTGCCACGGGTACCGCGGCTCAACGCCGCGGGCCCAACTCCTCCGCAGGCCGCCGGGATTCTCGTACGTGTACCTCTCGTACGGCATCCACCGCCTGATCAACGTGGTGACGGGCAGCCAGGACGTCTCCTCGGCCGTGCTGCTGCGCGGCGGGATCGTCGTCGAGCCGGACGATGCCGCGCCCATTCCGGGGCCTGGCCGCCTGGGCAAGTTGCTGGGGATGTCGGCAGAGCAGGACGGTCTGGACCTCCTCGCGGGCGGTGAGTTCCGACTCGAGCCCGCCGATCCGCGAGACGGGATCGCAGGCGAGCCGATCGCTGCCGGACCGCGCATCGGGATCACGAAGGCCGTCGAACTCCCCTGGCGGTTCGCGGTCAGCGGCAACCCGGGCGTTTCACGGCCACGGATCTAGCTGCTGCGGATCTGACGGACGCCGGCCAACCCCGGCGGGATCAGGTGCCCGGCGCGACGCCGCCGCCGCTGGCGGCGCCACCGGCCGAGCCGTCGCCGGCGCCGGCCGCAGGGGCTTCCTGCTGGCCGTTCACGTCGGGCTGGACCGGGTCGGGCTGCGGGTTGACCGGTTGCGACTGGGTTCCGCCGGCGGTCCCGCCGGTTGACCCGCCGCCGGTGCCGCCA
>JAURVW010001332.1 GCA_030655275.1 Solirubrobacteraceae bacterium | reverse complement strand
AACTGCACCCGCTCGATCTCGAGCCCGGTCTCCAGGTCGACCTCGAGGCCGCGGTCGATGCTCTCCTTGGCCGCGCGCAGGGCGTACGACGCGGCGCCGGCGAAGCGCCCGGCCCAGGCCAGCGCCTCCTCGTAGACCGAGGCGGCCGGGACGACCCGGTCGACCAGGCCGATGGCGAGGGCCTCGTCGGCCTTGACGAAGCGGCCGGTGAAGATGATGTCCTTCGCGCGGCTCGGCCCGACCAGGCGGGACAGGCGCTGGGTGCCGCCGGCCCCCGGGATGATGCCCAGGAGGATCTCGGGCTGACCGAGCACGGCGTCGTCGGCCGCGATCCGGATGTCGGCGCACAGCGCGAGCTCGCAGCCCCCGCCCAGGGCGTAGCCGGTGACGGCTGCGACGACGGGCTTCGGGATCCTGGCCACCGCGGTCAGCGCCGACTGCAGCCCGCCGGAACGCTTGACCATGTCGACGTGCGACATCTCGGCCATCTCCTTGACGTCGGCGCCCGCGGCGAAGACCCGCTCCCCGCCGTACACCACGACGGCCTTGACGTCGTCGCGCTCGCTCGCCTCGGTGGCCGCCGCGCGGATCTCCTCCTGCATGGCGACGTCCAGCGCGTTCATCTTGGGACGGTCCAGACGGATGGTCCCGACGCCGTCGCTCACCTCGAGCCGGACGAACTCAGCCATGGTGCCCTCTCCAATCGGTCAGTTCTTCGGTCAGTTCTCGTGGTCCGTTCGGGGGTCACTCTCGCATCCCGGCCCCGAGCACTCCCGCGACCCTGGAACAATCTGCCTCGTGAACCCGGGCATCTGGAGAACTCGAGGCGAGCGTGCGCCCGTGTGGCCCGGTCGCAACTACCCGCTCGGCGCGACCTGGTCGCCGGAGAGCACGAACTTCGCGGTGCACGCGCCGCAGGCCACCGCGGCCTGGGTCTGCCTCTTCGACGACGAGGGCGGCGAGACGCGGCACCGCCTCACCGAGCAGGCCCTCGGGATCTGGCACGGCGCGCTGCCCGGGGTCACCCCGGGCACCCGCTACGGCTACCGCATGGACGGGCCATGGGACCCCGCCAACGGGCTGCGCTTCAACGCCGAGAAGCTGCTGCTGGACCCCTTCGCGCAGGCCGTCTCCGGCGACCTGGTCGTCGACCCGGCGATCTACGGCTACGTGCTGGGCTCGCCGGCGACCCGCTCCGACGCCGACTCCGCGCCGTACGTGCCGCGCAGCGTGGTCGTCCACGACGACTTCGACTGGGGCGACGACCGCCCGATGCGCCACCGCTGGCGCGACTCGGTCATCTACGAGATGCACG
>JAURVW010001306.1 GCA_030655275.1 Solirubrobacteraceae bacterium | reverse complement strand
CCACCGGGGTCGGCTCGGCGGTCGGCGCCGGTGCGGGCGCCGGGACCGGAGCGGCCGTCGGTGCGGGGACCGGCGTCGGCGTCGGGAGCGTGACGGTGTCGGAGTAGGGCCGCTTCGGGCGACGCGTCGTGAGGGTCTTCGTCGACTGGATGACCTTCTTGTTGCTCTTGAGCGTGACACGCAGGGTGTACTCGACGAGCGGGACCGGATCGGTCCAGTTGAGGACGGCCTTGCGCTTGGTGAGCGGCAGGCGCTTCAGCGCGATCCAGCGGGTGCCGCGCCGGTACTCGAGCTGCACGAGGGTGTTCGACGGGAGTTTCGCCTGGCTCGGAAGGACCGTGACGGTGACCTTGATCCCGGCCACCGACGAGTGCGATTCCAGGCGCACCGGGAACTTGAGCGCCTTCTTCTTTGACTTGGCCTTCTTCGTCGTCTTGGCGGAACTCTTCTTCGGCGCGGCATCGGCGACGGCGGTGCCGACGGCGAAGATCATCGCGATCGCGAGGACGGCGCTGAGGAGGGCGCGGCGGAGGTCGAGAGCAGGACGGACGGCAGGCACGGTGCGTCGACCGTATCGGGAGTCGGACGGTTGCGCATCCGTTGTTTCTCGGTTCGGAGGCATGACACCCAACGTGTCGTCCGCCCCGGAGAGCCGCTCAGGCGGCCCCGGCTATGACGATGTCATGCGTCGCGGTAGCCCTCGAGGGCGTCGCGCATGACCGCCTGGGCATCGGCGAGGAGCGCCGGCCCGACGAGCAGCCGCTGACCGATCCGCAGCGCGGGCACGCTCGTGACGCCGGCGGCGGAGGCCGCCTCGGTCGCGGCATCGGCGTCCTGCTGGACGCGGTCGCGACCGAGCGCCTGGTCGACCGCCCGTGGGTGGATCTCCGAGGCGGCGGCGGCGAGGTAGATCGTCGTCACGTCGGCGGGATCGTTGCCCGCGGCGTAGATCTGACGGAAGAGCGAGAGCGAGAAGACCGCGACCTTGCCGATCGACTTCGCGTACGTCGCGACGCGCACCGCGTCCGTGGTGTCGATGTCGGGGAAGTCGGCCGGCCACACGAGCGGCAGCACGTCGCGGCCCTCGGCGATCGACTCGATGTTGGCCCGGCGGGCGCCGTCGTCCGGCCACGGCAGTGGGTCGAGATCGGCCTCGCGGACGGGCACGAGCTCCGGCGCGAACGCGGCGATCGACTTGGCGAGGTGCTCGAGCGCGAGATAGCTCTCGGGACTCGCGAAGTCGTAGTAGAAGACGATGTTGCCGCGGGGAGCCCGCGAACCGTCGTGCTGCTCCACGTCGAGTCCCATCCCGACGAGGCTATCCATCTGACCGCCTCCTCGCGCGCACCCGCGCACGGGCGGAAACGCGGCTCCGGCTCCTGCCACCGCGAGCGCGCCGGGGCGCTAGCGGTGCAGCATCGACAGCAGGCCGCCGATGACGGCCGCCACGCACACGACGGCGAACACGCTGCCGAGGGCCCCGTTCGCGATCGCGGCGCCGCGGCGCCCGTCGCGGCTGGCGATGCCCGCCGTGAGGAAGCCGCGGAGCATGAGCGAGAACGCGATGCTGATCCCGACGCCGGCGACCGAGCCGAACAGGATCACCTCGCCGATGTCGTGCATCATCGAGCTGTCGCCCGAGGAGGTCGCCGCGAGGACGGAGGCGGCGGTCATGCCGACGCTCCGGACGTCTTCGGCTCGGGATCGGACTCGTCAGTCGGCGACGCGGTCTCCGCGAGCGGCGGCGGCGTGCGGCGCGCCGTGGCGAAGTAGCCGGTGGCGAGGAGCAGGATCGCGCACACGACGAGCGGCCCGGCGGTGCCGCCACCCGCGAGCGCGGAGATGCCGTAGGCGACGGCGCCCGTGGCACCCGCAGCCGGAATCGTGAGCACCCAGGCGATGGCCATGTTGCCGGCGACGCCCCAACGGACGGCCGAGAGCCGCTTGGCGGCGCCCGCGCCGACGATGCCGCCGGAGATCACGTGCGTGGTGGAGAGCGGAAAGCCGACGTGCGTGGCCGCGAGGATCACCGCGGCGCCGGAGCCCTGCGCGGAGAAGCCCTGCGCGGCGTCCATCTTGATGATCTTGCTGCCCATCGTGCGGATGATCCGCGCGCCGCCGGTGAGCGTGCCGAGCGCGATCGCGGCGGCCGACGACACGACCACCCACGTGGGGATCTCGGGATCGACCGCCGGCAGCGTGCCGTGCGCGACGAGCGCGAGGGTGATGATGCCCATCGTCTTCTGGGCGTCGTTGGTGCCGTGGGCGAGCGCGAGGAGCGACCCGGAGACGATCTGGCCGAGTCGGAATCCACGCGTGACGGGCCCGGGCCGCAGCCGACCGACGATCCGGTACGTGAAGAGGATCGCCAGGCCGGCGACGCCGAACGCGAGGATCGGGGCGACGAGCGCAGGCACGATGACCTTGCCGACGAGGCCTTCGCCGTTGATCGCGGTTGGCCCGGCCGCGGCGAGCATCGCGCCGACCACGCCACCGATCAGGGCGTGCGACGAGCTCGAGGGAAGGCCGAACCACCACGTGAGGAGGTTCCAGAGGATCGCGCCGACGAGTCCGGCGAAGACGACCTGCAGCGTGATGAGGTCGGCTTCGACGATGCCGCTGGCGATGGTCGCGGCCACCTTCAGCGAGAGGAAGGCGCCGACGAAGTTGAGGATCGAGGCGATGAGGATCGCGACGCGCGGCGGCAGCGCACGCGTGGAGATCGAGGTGGCGACGACGTTGGCGGTGTCGTGGAAGCCGTTCGTGAAGTCGAACGTGAGGGCCGCGCCCACGACGAGGGCGAGGAGCAGGTCGGACGTCATCGGGGCTGGGGGAACTGGGTCAAGGGAGCGGTGCGGTGCTGGAGCGGGGCCGGGTGGCGGGGCGCGCTAGCTGTTCTTGATGACGATGCCTTCGAGGATGTTCGCGACCCGCTCGGTGGAGTCGATCGCGTCCTCGAGTCGCTCGAAGATGTCCTTCCAGCGGATCACGACCATCGGGTCGATGCCGCCGTCGAACAGTCCGGCGATGGCCTGGCGCGAGAGGCGATCGCCGTCGTTCTCGAGCTGGTTGACCTTGATCGTGTAGTGGCGGATGTCGCCGAAGTTGCGCAGCCGCGGCATGCCCTCTTCGAGCGCCTTGCAGGCCTGCACGAGGATGTCGCACAGCCCGCTGGCCTCCTCCATCGGGGCCTC
>JAURVW010001304.1 GCA_030655275.1 Solirubrobacteraceae bacterium | reverse complement strand
CACTGCCACCGCCGCTCCCTCCTATACCCGTAGTTGTACCTGGCGTTCCTGGCGCACAGCCTCCTCCTTCAGTAGATGTGCCTGTTGGTACTGACGTTGAAACGCTTCTGAGCCTGCCGAGAATCCGCTATGCGGAATACGTTGTGCCTATTGCAGGTAAAGCCGCTCGAGCCCAAACGGATCTGGAAGCGGCTTACAATGCAAATGTTCCCAGTATTCCAACCCAAACTGACAGTGAAGTAGCCGCTGCGCTTGGCGATGTCAGCCTCCTCACTGAATTGGAAAAAGCGCAAAAAGAGAAGGCCGTAGTTGATGGGCTGGTTGCTCAAGCACAAGAGCTACTTGTTAACAGTAATGCCGTCGCGAATTCGTATTTTGGAAGAGATCCGCTTGCCGTTGAATTGAAAAAAAATGCCGTGCTTCTGGCAATTGATATCGTTGACGGAAAACGGCCAGGCACGCCGCTGGAAATTTATCGATCTTTTATCGATTCGATTTCGGCCGTTTATACAGGTAAAAACCTGGCTGAAAAAATCCGCATCCTGACTGAAAAGTCTAACGCGTTGACCCAGGCTGTTGCCACGGCACAAGCCGCAGAGGATGAGCGCATAGCGGCTGAAGCCGCGGCAAAAAAAGCTGCTGAAGAAGCGGAGGCGAAGCGCCTGGCCGAAGAACAGGCCAAAGCTGAAGAGGAATTAAAGGGCGCGCTCAAATTTACTGCTGATTTCTACAAGGAAATAGGAGAAAAATTTGGTGCTCAACTGTCTGCATCGGCTGCAGAGTTGGCTGAGAGCGCGAAGGGCAAAACTCTTCGAAACGCGGAAGAGGCACTCAAGGCTTTTGACCAATACAAGGACAATCTGAATAAGAAATTCAGTGCTGCAGATCGCGCCGCCATCATCAATGCGCTGGATTCGCTTGGCCAGGCTCAGTTGGCAAATAACCTCAACCTGTTCGCAAAAGGGTTTGGTTATGTGGGCAAAGCGATTGATGCCTATGACT
>JAURVW010001301.1 GCA_030655275.1 Solirubrobacteraceae bacterium | reverse complement strand
GAAGTTCAGGTCGGCATGGCCGCTGCCGTTCCAGGCGAAGGCGATGACATCGAGCGGCACCGTGCGGCTGTAGGTGTAGTTGGTGCCGCCCGCGGCGATGGTCGATCCCGACGGCAACCCGACGCTGCCGACCGATGCGCCGGTCGAGAGCCAGGCATCGGGCGTGGTCTCCTGCGCGCAGAGGCTGCTGGCCGCCGTCGTGGCGAACGGCACTGCCAACGTGTAGCGGCCGGCGCCGTCGCTGACGGCGGTAGCGATCGACGTCGAGCTCGCGCAGTCGAGCAGCTTCAGCGTGACGCCCGCCACGCCCGCCTCGGCGCCGTTCAGCACGCCGTCGTTGGCTGTGCCCGCACCGGCGCCGTTGTCGTTGAAGACGCGGCCTGTCACGCTGAACGCGAAGGCGTTGAGAAAGGTGCAGGTGAAGGCAGCGCCGTTGACCATGTTGGCTGCGGGAAGGGTCAGCACGGCACCGGTCAGCGTGCCGATGGCGCCGGCCGGATTGCCGCTGACGACCGCGTTGGTGTCGACGCAACTCGCGCTTTGCGGATTGGCCGGCCAGCCGGCAGGCGAGGTCTCGCGAATCGTCGCGGCCACGCCGCTGGTACCGGTCAGGTTGGCAGCGCCGTTGCCCGACGCGACGCCCGCCACGGTCACGCTGTCGGTCGCCGACGAAAGACCGCTCATTGCAAAACGGAACAGGTTGCTGCCCGAACCGCTGGCGACCGTCTTGACGATCTGCACTGTCGGATTGCTCGCGACCACTGCGATCGCTGCTGTCGTCGCATCGCAGGCTTCGCCGGACGCCGCGGTGCACGACGGGTCGCCGCCGCCGCTCAGGTTGACCGTGTTGGTACCACCACCGGCACCGATCGCACCGGCAGCCACGCTGTCCGGCACCCGGATCGCGAAGGTACCTGGCGTCACGCCGAGCACGACGCTGCAACCCGTGAGGCTGCCACCGCTCGCCGGACAACCGCTCAACACGCCGCTGGTGCTGCCGGCGATCAGCGTCGGCGCGCCGTTCAACGTGATGCCGGTCGGCAAGGTGTCGGCCAGCGTGATCGGCGCGGTGGTCGTCAGCGCGCCGACCGTGACGTTCACCGAGTAATACAAGCCGCTGGCGCCGACCAGGAACGGCGTGGTGCTGGCAGTC
>JAURVW010001295.1 GCA_030655275.1 Solirubrobacteraceae bacterium | reverse complement strand
GGCCAGCGCGCCGAGCAGGCGGGTCCGCTGGCCGCGACGCTCCACGGCGCCGGCCTGCTCCCGAGCGAGCCGCACGACCAGGCCCGCACGATCGTCGCTAGTCCTCTTGCCGGACGGCTCCCGGGCACCGTCGCGGTCGACGCCCTCGTGCGCTCGATCGACGAAGCCCTCTGCGACGAACCCGAACTCTCCGCCCTCTCCGGCCGGTTCCTCATCGCCGTCGACGACGGTCGTGGCGCCGTCGACGTGGTCGGCGCCGACCTCGCCCTCGTCGCCGGCGGCGGCAACCGGTCGGCCACGCTCTCGCCCTCTGGCATCGAAGGCGCGCTCGCGGGCGAGCGGCTCACGCTGCTCGTCGGCGGGGTGGTCGCGGGCTCGGTCGGCGCGCACGATGCGCCCGAGGCGCTCATGGCCGCCGCCTACGCCTTCCTTCGCGATGCGACTGCGGCCGGGGGCGCCTGGCGTGTGGCGGAGCTGCCCGACGCCGGCGCCGCGATCCGCGCTGATCTTGCTGCGGCCGGCATCGTCGAGCCGTTCGCCGGCTGGACCTCGACCCAGGCGACGGCCGGCGTCCGCGAGCTGCCGCCGCTCGGGCTCGGCCGCCTGGCCGACGGCCGCGCCTTCGTGCGCGCCGGGGCGGTGCTCGGACGGCTGACGGCCGAGCAGCTCCTCGTGGCCGCCGACGCCGCCGAGACGGGCCGCACCGAGCTGCGCATCGCCGCCGACCGGTCGCTCACGTTGCCCGACCTCGCGCCCAAGCACGCCGATGCGGCCCTCACCGCGCTCGCTGCTGCGGGCCTGATCACCGACGCCGCCGATCCGTCGCTCGGTCTCACCGCCTGCGCCGGCCTCGGCTGCCCCAAGACCCATGGCGACGTCCGCGCCGCCGCCCACCTTCGCTCGCGCACCCGCCGTCCCGGCGCCCCGCGCGAGCACCTCGTCGGATGCGAGCGCCGCTGCGGCGCTCCCGCCTCCGGCGACACCCTCGTGCTCGCCGAGCACGAGACCCCCGACGCATTCGCCGCCCGCGCCGCCGACGCCGCGGGCAACGCCCTGGAGAACGACCGGTGATCACCTACGAGAAGGACGGCGCCGCGATCTACCGCGAGTCGTTCGCCACCATCCGCGCCGAAGCTGCCGCCGGGCTCGCGGGCCTGGAGCCCGTCCTCTCCCGCACGGTCGTGCGGATGATCCACTCCTGCGGCATGGTCGACCTGATCGACGACGTCGTCGCCTCCGAGGGCTTCGGTCCGGCCGCCGAGGACGCGCTGAAGGCCGGCGCCCCGATCTTCTGCGACGTGAACATGGTGGCCTCGGGCGTCACACGCAAGCGTCTCCCGGCGCACAACGACGTGCTCTGCACGCTCACCGATCCGCGCGTCGCCCCGCTCGCCGCCGAGCTCGGCACCACCCGCAGCGCCGCGGCGATGGAGCTCTGGCGGGACCGCCTCGAAGGCTCGCTGGTCGTGATCGGCAACGCCCCGACGGCGCTCTTCCACCTGCTCGAGATGCTCGAGGCCGGCGCGCCGCGTCCGGCCGCCGTGATCGGCGTGCCCGTCGGCTTCGTCGGCGCGATGGAGAGCAAGGACGCCCTGCACGAGCACCCGCTCGCGCCGCCGCACATCATCGTGCGCGGCCGTCGCGGCGGGAGTGCCATCGCCTGCGGTGCCGTGAACGCGCTCGCCAGCGAGGCCGAGTGACCGCTCCGGACGGCGGCGCCCCGGGCACCGGCCGGCTCTACGGCGTCGGCGTGGGCCCAGGCGACCCGGATCTCATGACGGTCAAGGCGCGGCGGCTCATCGAGTCGGCCGACGTGATCGCCTACCCCATCGCCGGCAACAGCGAGGGCCAGGGCGTCGCCCGCGCGATCGCCGAGCCGTTCTTCCCGGCCGAGGCCGTGATCGTGCCGATGGTCTATCCGGTCACCACCGGTGAGACGCCCCATCCCGGGGGCTACGAGGGCGCGATCGCGCAGTTCTACGACGAGTCGGCCGAGGAACTCGCCATCCACCTGGAGGCGGGCCGCGACGTCGTCGTGCTCTGCGAGGGAGACCCGTTCTTCTACGGCTCCTACATGTACATCCACGAGCGCCTCGCCCCGCGGTTCGAGACGCAGGTCGTCGCCGGAGTCACCGCGTTCAGCGCAGCGGCAGCGTCGTCCGGACTGCCGCTCGTCAAGCGCGACGACGTGCTCGTCGTGCTGCCCGGCACCCTGCCGCAGGACCAGCTCGAAGCCCATCTCCAGCACGCCGACGCGGCCGTGCTCATGAAGCTCGGGCGCACCTTTCCGGGCGTCGCCGGCGCACTCGAGGCGACCGGGATGGCCGGCCGCGCGCAGTACGTCGAGCGTGCCTCCTCCGATCGCGAGCGCCGGTTGCCGCTGCGCGAGGTCGATCACGCCGCCGTGCCATACATGTCGATCGTGCTCGCCCCGGGGACGGATCAGGGCTGCGACACACCGATCGATCCGGGCAGCCCGGACGGCGACGGCTGGGTCACGGTGGTCGGCCTCGGTCCGGCCGGTGCCCAGACCCTCACGCCCGAGGCCCACGCGGTGCTCGCCGAGGCGACCGACGTGATCGGCTACGACACCTACCTCGCCCGCGTGCCCGCCCGTCGTGGCCAGCGGCGACATGGGTCCGACAACCGCGTCGAACTCGACCGTGCCCGCCATGCCCTCGAGCTGGCGGCGGCCGGCCATCGGGTCGCGGTGGTCTCCTCCGGCGACCCCGGGATCTTCGCGATGGCCTCGGCCGTGCTGGAGGACCTCGAGGCAGCGCCGGCGGAGCTGCAGGACGTCGACGTACGCGTGTTGCCTGGCATCTCCGCGGTGCAGGCCGCGGCGGCCCGGATCGGCGCGCCCGTCGGTCACGACCTCGCCCTGATCTCGCTGTCGGACATCCGCAAGCCGTGGTCGATCATCGAGCGGCGACTGGTCGCAGCGGCCGATTCCGACCTCGTCGTCGCGCTCTACAACCCGGCGTCGAAGACCCGCCGGGAGCAGCTCGACCGCGCCGTCGCCGTGCTGCGCGAGCACAAGGATCCGTCGACCGTGGTGATCGTCGCCCGCGCGATCGGCGATCCGGAGGGCGAACGCCTCGACGTCACCACCCTCGGCGCACTCGACCCGGCCGTCGTCGACATGCGCACCCTGCTGATCATCGGCTCCTCGCTCACCCGCGTGATCGAGCGGCCGGGCCGCGAGCCGATCGTCTACACCCCGAGGGACTACCCGGGCTCTGAGTAGCCGATGGGCGCCTTACGCGGCCGGGGTGAAGCGGAACTGCTGCTCCCAGCGCAGGTGGTTGGTGCAGGTTGCGCCCTTGGCGCTCTGCGGTGCGGCGGTGGTGGCGGGGGAGGTGAGGCAGCGCAGGCGGCCCATCGACTCGGCGGCGAGGGCGGTGTAGCGGCGCGGCACGCCGGTCTCCGCGAGCTCCTGGTCCTCGAAGTTCCAGTGGATGCGCTGGCGCTCGTCGGCAGCGCCGT
>JAURVW010001294.1 GCA_030655275.1 Solirubrobacteraceae bacterium | reverse complement strand
CCGAACCCCGCCGCCGTCACCGGCCCCCTGCTCGGCCTGCGCCTGCCGTATTCGGCCTGGTGGGCGATGCTCGCGGGCGCGCTCGCCGGCGTGCTGTTGCGTTTCGTGTTCTCGGCCCCGCCCGGCAAGGCCTTCAGCGCGATGAGCATGCACTTCATCTACCTCGCGCCGATCGTCGTCGCGATGGTGACGGTCTACCTCGCCGAACGCAGCGCTCGCCGCAGCTGGGGCTACTACGCGGTCGCCGGTGCGGCGGCGAACGTGATGTTCGTGCTCGGCACCTTGCTGATCCTGATCGAGGGCCTGATCTGCGCAGTGCTGATCGTGCCGCTGTTCATGCTGCAGGGCGCGCTCGCCGGGCTCGTGATGGGCGCCGTCTGCCGCTGGACGAACTGGCCGCGGCGCGCGGTGTACGGTGTCGGTGCGCTGCCGATCCTGCTCGCCGGTGTGTTGCCGCCGGCGGCGCCGCATGCGCCGGTGATCGGCAGCGTCGAACGCACGATCGTGATCGCCGCCACGCCGCAACAGGTCTGGCCGCAGCTGCTGGACGCCCGCGCCATCCGCGCCGACGAGGTCGGCAGCGCGTGGATGTACCGCATCGGCGTGCCGCTGCCCGAGTCGGGCGTGACGCGCGTCGTAGGTGCGAGCCTGGTGCGCGAGGTGCGCATGGGCAAGTCGATCCGCTTCGAGCAAGTCGCCACCGACTGGCGCGAGCACGCCCACGTGCGCTGGACCTACCGCTTCGCCGCCGATTCGTTCCCGCCCGGCGCACTCGACGACCACGTGACGATCGGCGGCCGTTACTTCGATGTCCTCGACACCACCTACACGCTGACGCCGCTCGCTACCGGCGCGACCGAACTGCGCGTGCGCTTCCGCTACCGCGTCAGCACCGATTTCGACTGGTACGCCGAACCGATCGCGCGCGGCCTGATCGCGGACTTCGAGGAGGTGATCCTCGGCTTCTATCGGCAGCGGGTGCTGGCGTCGAACGGCTGAACGCGTTGCCCGACGCGCTCAATGCGCGCCGACGACGACCGGGATCTCCGTCGCCGGCGGCGTGTTGCGGCTGCGGCCGCAGCGCACGATGCCGCCG
>JAURVW010000003.1 GCA_030655275.1 Solirubrobacteraceae bacterium | reverse complement strand
GAGGATGTAGAGGATGTAGAAGCTCTCACAAGCATGACTTCGGTCGAGTCGCAGCCGGCAACAATTGGTGAAGTACTAGCATGGGCCCGGAAGCGCGTGGCAGACCTTGCAGGAGTAAAAGTTGAAGCCGTAAAGCTCGACCTAAAGTTAGAGTATTAGTTTTAATAAAACGATGGATATTAAACAAATTACCCGTCGCTTTTACCAGAAAGCGACGGGCTTTGCGTTATATATAAGTTTTTTGTCTTGGTCATTTTGAGTTTAACACGAAACTATTCAGATGGATGCCCAATGATGAGCAATCTTATTTCGCTTTCGCCTTCCACGAACCCCAGTCATCGTCATGCGACACGGCTGCTCAGGATGGTCCACGAACTCCATAAAGCAGGATACCAACGAATCCGCTTCAGTTCAGGCATGGCACCAAGTGGCGCGTATTGGCGCTGCCATATTACATATGCCGGTAACATGACTCCCAATGGTATGTTCGTCAATTCTTCTCATGCAGAGCAAGATGTTGCGAATTATTCTACAGGCTCGGGTAATCGCTACTTTGGTTGGCCAGATGCGGCTGGACGTCCTGCCCGTGAACTGGGCGTTATGTTCGTCAAGCGTTTCTCAGTCATTGCGCGGGAAGGCCTTGGGCGTGATTGGGCCTATGCAGGATGGCTAACGGAGATCCTCGGTCGGGCAGAGCGCGACGAGCCCTCTGGCTTTCCCGTGTTCTTCGCGGACTATCCGCTAGACCTCGACCCCTTCAATCTTCCGCCGCCCATTGCCGTCAGGCTACCGCACAAATAACCGCCTCCCGCCGGGCTCGGGCATTTAATCCCCGTACGATCTCATCTGCTAGGCCGCCTCCAGCACCACTTCAAACTTCCGACGCCAGTGCTCGCGCCGACTCTCCACGTAGGCCGCGCCGTCAGCAAAGGTTGAGCTTCCCGGGCGGAGGTACATGGCCGAGTTGTTGGCCTCCGAGATGAGGCCGCACAGGGCCTGTGGCATCCAGTT
>JAURVW010001272.1 GCA_030655275.1 Solirubrobacteraceae bacterium | reverse complement strand
GGTGGACCCGCTGGACGCCGGCCTCCTTGAGCTTGAGCGCGCGGTCGACGCTCATGTGGCCGATCGAGATGCAGCGCTTGAGGTTCGTCTCCTTCGCGACGAGCCGCGTGCCCTCGAGCAGCTTCTCGAAGTCGCGCTTGGAGAGCCCCTGGCCCTGGGTGACCATGCAGAAGCGGTGGGCGCCGGCGGCCTCGGCGGCGCGGGCGTGCTCGAGGATCTGCTCGGGCTCCATCATCGCGTGCATCGGCGTCTCGGAGTCGGCGAAGCGCGACTGCGCGCAGAAGCCGCAGTCCTCGGCACAGCCGCCGGACTTGGCGTTCACGAGAGAACACATGTCGGTGCTCGTGCCGAAGTTCTCCTTGCGCGCCTCCCAGGCGCGTTCGACGAGCGCTTCGATCTCCTGGGGGCCACGCAGCCCGCCGAGCGCGAGCGCCTCTTCACGGGTGATCAGCGAGGGCATCGGCACAAGGTACCGGAGGAACGGGTCGATCCCGCCCGCGGCGGTGAGTTCGGGTCGATAGTGTCAACGCGACCAGCTCGGTTCGTCCTCAGGGCGCGTTGGGGGGGTACCTGCGTTTCGGCCTCGAGCCTCTCTCCACACTGCGCAGCTACATCAACCCGGAGGGAGGCAAGAGGAGCACACGTGCCCGTCGACGACGGAACCCTGCCCGAGCCCATCGGAGCCCGAACCGCCTCCGGCTCGGTCGCCTCGGCGATCTCCAGGGCGATCGTTCAGCTCATTCGTGACTACACGGGCCGCGGGCCCAACACGGTGCGCACCACGATCCGGAACAACGTCGTGTTGGTGATCCTCGAGGACGCCCTCACCAAGGGCGAGCGGAGCCTCGTGACCGCGGGCCGCGTGAAGACCGTCATCGACCTGCGGCACGAGTTCCAGATGGCCATGAAGGAGGACGCGATCGCCCGCGTCTCCGCGCTGACCGGGCGGACCGTGATCGCGATGATGAGCACCAATCATGTGAGCCCCGACCTCGGGGCCGAGATCTTCGTGCTCGACGGACCCGTCGGTGACGGTTCCGTCTAGAGCGCGAGGGCGCCGCGGACGTGAGCCCCCCTCACGGCCGCGGCGTACCGCCTTCGGCCGGGCAGGTCGACACCGCTCAGTCGGTGAGTTCGAGCTCCAGCGGCGCGTGGTCGCTCGGCTTATCGCCCTTGCGCAGGTCGCGCAGGATGCGCACGTCGGCGATCTGGCCCGCGAGCGACTCGCTCACGAGGTGCAGGTCGATCCGCAGGCCCTGGTTCTTGTGGAACGACCCGGCGCGGTAGTCCCACCACGTGTACTGCACGGCGTCGTCGCCGTAGCGATGGCGGTGTGCGTCGACGAGTCCACCGGACTCGAGCACCCGGGTCAGGGCCTTGCGCTCGGGGGCGCTCACGTGGGTGTGGCCCTCGAAGGCGACCGGATTCCAGACGTCGAGGTCGGTGGGGCAGACGTTCATGTCGCCCGCGATGATCATCGGCCCCTTCTCCCGAAGGTCGCCGGCGCGGTCGGCGATGGCCTGCAGGAACTCGAGCTTCACGAAGTACATCTCGTGGTCGAGCGAGCGCCCGTTGACCACGTAGACGCTCGCGAAGCGGATCCCGGACACCGTCGCCTCGACCCACCGTGCCTCCGAGGCGAGCGGGTTGCCGAACAGCTCGGTGGTGGGGTCCTCGATCGCGAGTTCCCTGCGCGCGAGGATCGCGACGCCGGTCCAGCGACCGCTGGAGGCGTCGGCGGCGTGGTAGCCCATCGCCGCGAGTTCCTCGTGCGGAAACTGCTCAGGGGCGCACTTCGTCTCCTGCAGCAGCACCACGTCGGGCTGGTGCTGGGCGAGGAGCTCCTCCACCCGGTGCAGCCGGGCGCGGAGTGAGTTCACGTTCCAGGAGACGACCCGCACGGGCTAGCGGCCCTTCCAGTTGGGCTTGCGGCGCTCGGCGAACGCGTGCACACCCTCCAGGAAGTCCTCGGACTGGAAGCAGTCCTTGCGCAACTGGATCAGCTCCTCCTCGAGCTCCGGCGCGAGCGCGCGCTGGGCGGTGAGGATCTTGCGGAGCACCTGCTTGTTGCCCGTCGTGGAGAGCGGTGCGTTCGCGGCGATCTCGGCAGCGACGGCGACGCCCTCGGCATCGAGCGCCTCGGCGTGGGCCGCCTTGCGTGCGTCCTTGTCGGCGAGGTCGGCTGCCTCCTCGGGCAGGTCGACGACCTCCGTCACGAGACCCCAGGTCTCCGCCCGGGCGGCGTCGATGTACTTGCCGCGCAGGAACAGGTCGCGGGTGCGCGGCTCGCCGATCGCGTCGAGGAACCGCATGAGGCCCGTGTGGGAGTAGACGAGACCGAGCTTGGCGGGCGGCATCCCGAGCTTGATGTCGCTGCGGGCGACGCGCAGGTCGCACGAGATCGCGACCTCGAGGCCGCCGCCGATCGTGTGACCGGAGAGTGCGGCGACGGTCGGGACGTCGCAGCGGTCGAGCGCCTCGATCGCGCTGGCGAACGGGTGGGCGACGAGCGGCTCGGCCAACTCGTTGAAGCGATCGGCCGGGATGTTCCCGATGTCGTAGCCGGAGGAGAAGACGCCGGCCTCGCCGGTGACCAGCACGCAGCGGACGGACGGGTCGAGCGTGTCGAGCGCCTCGGCGATCCCGTCGAGGATCGGGTGATCGAGGGCTCCGCGCTTCGTGGGGTTGCTGATCCGGAGGCGAAGGACGCCCTCGGCGGGCGTGTCGCGCAGCAGTTGGCCGGGCATGGGCCGGACCCTAGACGGCCGCGGGGTCAGGCGGCGGAGAAGCGGCGAACGGGCATGGCGTGGTCCTTGGTGGCGGGAGCGGTGGAGAGCCTCGGTGCAGTCCGGTGGCTCGACGCTGGGGTTCACCGAGAGGAGGCCGGCAGCCTCCCTCCCCCTGCTGCAATTCGGCATTCGTCGTAGGAGGAGCCGGGTGCGGAGCGGTAATGGAGCGACTTGGCTCAAGGTCCGCACGAAGCCGACGATCAAACGCCGTCGGCGCGCAGTCAGGGGCCGCCGACGAGCTCGGGAGATCCGTCGCTCGCGGCGGGGCCGTCAGGCGGCCCACGTCGTCGACGCGCGGTGGTCGGACATGACCTCGGACTCGCGCGGTACGCTCGCGTCGATGGCCGGATCCCCCCAAGACCCCAAGACCGCGGATGCCGAGGGGCTCGTCGAGCTCAAGGCGCAGGTCTACAAGGATCCGCGCCCGTCGGAGTACTTCGACCGCTTCTACGCGTACACGAACACCGCCAAGCACCCGGGCTGGGTCTACACGGTCGTGCGCGTGCTCACCGTCGTCTATGCGCGCACGTTCTTCCGGATCCGTGGCATCGACTCCCACAACATCCCCTCGTCCGGGCCGGTGATCATCGCCCCGAACCACTTCTCGCACATGGACCACTTCTTCGCGGGCGCGGCCACGCGTCGCAAGCTGCAGTTCATGGCGAAGTCGCAGCTCTTCGTGAAGGGCATCCAGGAGGTCTACCGCCTCGGCGGCACCTTCCCCGTGCGCCGCGGTCAGCGCGACCCCCGTGCGATGGAGACCTCCCGGATCATCCTGGAGCGCGGCGGCTCGATGGTGATGTACTGCGAGGGCGGCCGCTCGCGCAGCGCCGATCTTGCGGAGACGGCCAAGCGTGGCATCGGCCAGATTGCTTTGGAGACAGGCGCGCCCGTCGTCCCGACCGCGATCCTCGGCTCCTCGCACGTTCGCAACTGGAAGAAGGGCGACTTTCCGACCGTGACGGTCAAGTACGCGCCGCCGATCCGCTTCGAGAAGGTCGAGCATCCGACGAAGGAGCAGGCGCAGGCCGCCGCCGACCAGATCTTCGACGAGATCAAGACGCTCTACTACGGCCTTCGCGAGCAGGGTCGCGAAGCGGCGCTGAAGGCCGCCCGCTCCTAGCGGGCGCCGCCGGAGGATGAGCATGAGCGACTCCTCCGGGCACGCCGAAGCACGGCTGGACTCGTTGCTCGCGACCTTCGCGGCGCAGTTGGGCCGCGACGCCGAGGGCTACGGCAACCACGTCCGCCGCGTCTTTGGGCTCGTTCGTGCCCAGGGCCCGCACCTCTCGGCCGACGAGCTCCAGCAGGTCGCCGTCGCGGCGGTCTTCCACGATCTCGGCATCTGGACCGACGACACCTTCGACTACCTCGCGCCGTCGCGCGCCCGCGCCGACACCTACCTCCACGATGAGGGCCGCACCGACTGGATCCCGGTCGTCAACGCGATGATCATGGAGCACCACAAGCTGCGGCCCGTGCGCGACGCCTCGCTCGTGGAGGCCTTCCGCCGCGCTGACCTCTGCGACGTCTCCCTCGGCCTCATGCAGCGCGGCATCCCAGCGGGCGAGTACGCGCACCTGCGAGCCAAGCACCCGATCGCAGGCTTCCACTTGCGCCTCGTGCAGTTCGCCGGCGGCCAGGTCAGGAAGCATCCACTCAGGCCGCTGCCGATGCTGCGCTGGTAGGCGCGGGCGGCCCGATCGGGCCGCCCGGCATCACCGCTGCGGTCACCACTTCGGCAGCATCGACTCCGGGTAGCGGCCGCCGAAGGAGCCCCGGGGCAGGATCTCTTGGATCCGCGCGAGGTCGCGGTCGTTGAGGACGAGATCGGTCGCGCCGGCGTTCTCGGCGAGGCGGGTCTGGCTGCGGGTCCCGGGGATCGGGACGATGTCGTCGCCCTGGGCCAGGAGCCAGGAGAGCGCGAGCTGCGTGACGGTCGCGTCCTTCTCGGCGGCGAGCGCCTTCAGCTCATCGACGGCAGCCACGTTCTTCTCGAAGTTGCCCGGCTGCCAGCGGTCGTCCCAGCTGCGCATGTCGTCCTGCGGATACGCGCTTGCGGGCTTCACGTCGGTGGTGAGGAACCCGCGGCCGAGCGGGGAGTAGGGGACGAACCCGATCCCGAGCTCGCGAAGCGCCGGGAGCACGTCGGCCTCGACCTCCCGCTCGAAGATCGAATACTCCGTCTGCAGGACCGACACGGGCTGCACGGCGTGGGCACGACGGAGGTCGTCGACGCCCGCCTCGCTGAG
>JAURVW010000501.1 GCA_030655275.1 Solirubrobacteraceae bacterium | reverse complement strand
TTTTTATAAAAATATTTAAACTAAATTTAAACAATTCTTTACTGTTTAATTAAAAAACTAAACTCTATTGAAAATAAAATCTCCCTGCTTAATAATCCTAATTTAATCTTAACACTACTAACGGATACGTTGTGAAATTCTAAATCTTGCAATTACTGACTCAGATAAAACAATTCACGATCTGGTGATTTTAACTTCTTCATAAGTTGATTATAAAGGATTATATTACTACATCCAGTCAAAACAAACTTACCATCAATACTTCTATATGCAATGGTAACAATATCCTTATTACCATCTTGGTCAATATCAATTAGAATAAAATCTTTCAAGTTTATATCATCCATATTATAAGGGGCAACTGAACAGTCATATCTTTTATATATGTCATTCGAAATAGATAAACTTTCATAAGAATTATCTCCGTCAGAAACTAACATGCCTAGGCAGCTATAGTCATCAAACGCATAAATAAAGATAAAATCCATCAGTCCATCTTTATTAATATCCAATGTATCCATATCGCCAAATACACCATCACCACCACAAGAATAAAAGTAACTTTTTCCTCTCAAAAAAATATGAATCACAGAACCTTTACTACAATCTCCTGTAATCACAGTATATTCTCCAAAGTCCAACGTTTTTTTATTTTTAATCAATACAGTATTATTACTGAGCTTAGAAGAACATTGTAGTAAGAACAGTAGCATTAAAAAGAATAAAATAATTTTCATCTAGTATCAATTATAGTTATTTCCAACTGGGCATTACAAATCCTTGGAGCCCATTTACAGATCTCCAAATAGCTATATGTACATGAGTTGGGAAAGAACTTCCCGCCAAATTCCCTAACCTTCCCATGTAGCCAATCAAATCTTTAGAAGTCACAAAAGATTTTAGTGATAAAACATTTTTTGACAAGTGACCATAATCCACATTATAGGTTTTACCATTAATTAAAGACGAAGTTCTAACAAAATTAGGACCATACGCCTTAGAACCACCGATTTGGGTTACTTTCCCATCATACATTGCAAAAACATCATCCCCTTCATTGCCAACATAATCTATACCAAAATGAGGTTTTGTCCCACCATTTCTTGTGTAACCATATTTCCCGTAATTAGGATTACTTGAAGTTTTGGCTATATCTCCTGTAGCGGTAGGATTTTCACCTGCGGGTATACCTTCATCTAAAAATATTCCTTTTGAACCAGTAAATCCGCCTACCTCATTTACTT
>JAURVW010000500.1 GCA_030655275.1 Solirubrobacteraceae bacterium | reverse complement strand
AGCCGGCCTGGGCCAGCTCGTTGCCGATCTGGTAGGTCAGCGTGCCGGAGCGCGAGACCACGCCGACGTTGCCCTCCTTGAAGAACGACGCCGGGATGATGCCGACGTTCGCCTTGCCGGGCGACAGGATGCCGGGGCAGTTCGGGCCGATGATGGTCGTGCCCGGGTAGTTCTGCTTGACCGTGTTGTAGAGCTTGAGCTCGTCGTGGGCCGGGATGCCCTCGGTGATGATGATGACCACCTCGACGCCCGCCTCGGCGGCCTCGAGGGCCGACTGCGCCGCGAACGGCGGCGGGACGAAGATCATCGCGGTGTTGGCACCGGACTCGGCGACGGTGGTCTTCCAGTCGGCGAAGACCGGGATCCCCTCGACGTTCTCGCCAGCCTTCTTCGGGTTGACGCCGCCGACCACGTTCGTGCCGTAGTTGCGGTTGTTGAGCGTGTGGAACGAACCCTCGCGGCCGGTGATACCGGCGACGGCGAGCTTCGTGTCGTTACCGACGAGGACCGACATCAGCTGTTCTCCTTCGCGAGCTGCGTGACCTTCTCCGCAGCCTCGTCCATGGTCTTCGCCGCGAACACGTTCGGGAGTGCGGCCTTCTCGAGGATCTCGCGACCCAGGACGTCGTTGGTGCCATCCAGGCGCACGACGAACGGAACGCTCGGCTTCAGGTCGCCGAACGCGGCGATGAGGCCGTTGGCGACCTCGTCGCAGCGGGTGATCCCGCCGAAGATGTTGAACAGGACGGCCTTGACGTTCTCGTTGGAGAGAATGATCTCGACGGCCTGCTTCACCTTCGCGGCGTCGGATCCGCCGCCGGCGTCGAGGAAGTTGGCCGGCTCGCCGCCGTGCTGGGCGACGACGTCGAGGGTGCTCAAGACGAGCCCCGCGCCGTTGCCGAGGATGCCGATGTTGCCGTCGAGCTTGACGTAGACGACGTCCTGCTCGGCCGCCTTGACCTCGATCGGGTCGGCGTTGGCCTTGTCGCCGAGGTCGGCGTGGTCCGGGTGACGGAACGCGGCGTTGCCGTCGAGCGTGACCT
>JAURVW010001257.1 GCA_030655275.1 Solirubrobacteraceae bacterium | reverse complement strand
GACTGCTGGTCGAACAGCTGCTGGATGATCAGGCGCGAGCCGATCGAGTCCCAGCTGAGCACGGCCCAGCCGGAGCCCTGGATGCCGGTCGCTGCAGCCGTGAAGTGCGCCTGGAACTTGTCGAACGAGCCGAAGTACTCGTCGATGGCCGCCTTGAGCTCGCCCTCGGGCTGGCCTCCGCCGTTCGGCGACAGGTTGGTCCAGAAGATCGAGTGGTTGACGTGGCCGCCCAGGTTGAAGGCGAGGTCCTTCTCGAGCTTGTTGACGTTGGCGAGGTTGCCGCTGTCACGGGCCTCCGCGAGCTGCTCGAGCGCGGTGTTCGCGCCGGCGACGTAGGTCGCGTGGTGCTTGTCGTGATGAAGTTCCATGATCTTGCCGCTGATGTGCGGCTCGAGGGCTGCGAAGTCGTAGGGAAGGTCAGGGAGCGTGTAAGTCGCCATATCGCTTTCATCCAATCCGCGCCGCGCCGCGGCGCTTGCCGATCCTCCGCGCCACCGATGTGCGGCGTAGAGCGGACGTAACTCATCCTACTGACGACAACGCGCGGCCGGACCAGATCCTTCCGCCAAATGACGAAGACCCGCCGCCCTGCATGCGGGGCGGCGGGTCTTCGAATGCAATCGGATCAGACGTCGAGACCCATCGGCACGGCGGCCTCGGTGCCCGGGATGCCCTCCTGCTGAGCGCGCTTGTCGGCCATCGCCAGCAGGCGACGGATGCGGCCGGCCACAGCATCCTTGGTCAGCGGCGGATCGGCGTGATGACCGAGCTCGTCAAGGCTGGCATCGCGGTGCGCCAGACGCAGTTCGCCCGCCACACGCAGGTGGTCGGGCACCTCGTCGGCGAGGATCTCGAGTGCGCGCTCGACGCGCGCGCAGGCGGCGACGGCGGCCTGCGCGGAGCGGCGCAGGTTGGCGTCGTCGAAGTTGACCAGTCGGTTGACGCCGGCACGCACTTCGCGGCGCTGGCGGAGCTCTTCCCATGTGACGGCGGTCTTCTGCGCGCCCATCTCGTTCAAGATGGT
>JAURVW010001252.1 GCA_030655275.1 Solirubrobacteraceae bacterium | reverse complement strand
AGCCAGGCCCCGAGCGCCTCGATCGTCGTCGACTTGCCGGCGCCGGGGACGCCGGTCAGGCCGATGCGGCGCGCGCCGCCGGTGTGCGGCAGCACCGTCGCGATGAGCTCCTGCGCGAGGGCCTGGTCGGCCGGCCGCCTGGACTCCGCGAGCGTGATGGCCTGCGAGAGCTTCGCCCGGTTGCCCGCGAGGACGCCCGCGGCGAGCTCCTCGACCGACGGCCGCTTGCGGCGCCGGTCGACCGCCGGCGTGGGGGAGGCCGAAGCCTCGCCCGCCACCGCGGTCGTCTCGCCGGGGCCGGTGACCGGATCCGTCACGTCAGCGATCGGATCAGGCGGGGACGGCGCCGTCCGGGCGCTCGAGCCCGAGGCGGTCCATCAGCAGCTCGACCAGTCCACCGGCGGCCTCGCCGATCACGGTGCCGGGCGGGAAGATCGCGTCGGCGCCGCCGTCGCGGAGCTCCTGGAAGTCGGCCGGCGGGATCACGCCACCCACGACTACGAGGATGTCCTCTCGGCCGAGGTCGTCGAGGGCCTTGCGCAGCTGCGGCACCAGGGTGAGGTGACCGGCGGCAAGCGACGAGGCACCGACGATGTGCACGTCGGCCTCGATCGCCTGACGGGCGACCTCCTCCGGCGTCTGGAAGAGCGGGCCGATGTCGACGTCGAAGCCGAGGTCGGCGAACGCCGTGGCGATCACCTTCTGGCCGCGGTCGTGCCCGTCCTGGCCCATCTTCGCGACCAGGATGCGCGGGTTGCGACCCTCCTGGCCAGCGAAGGACTCGACCAGCGCCTTCGTCTTGGAGAACGTTCCGTCGCCTTCGCCCACTTCGCTCCTGTACACGCCTGCGATCGAGCGGATCTCGGCCGCATGACGACCATAGACCTTCTCGAGTGCGTCGCTGATCTCACCGACGCTGGCCTTGGCGCGGGCGGCCACCACGGCGAGCTCGAGCAGGTTGCCGTCGCCGCTGCCGGCGGCGTTCGTGAGGTGCTCGAGGGCCTGGACCACGGCCGGCTCGTCGCGCTCGGCCCGCAGGCGCTCGAGTTTGGCGATCTGCGAGGCACGCACCTCGGCGTTGTTGATCTTGAGGACGTTGATGTCGGTGTCGATGTCCGGGCGGAACGAGTTCACGCCGACGACCGTCTGGCGGCCGGAGTCGATCCGGGCCTGTACGCGGGCCGCGGACTCCTCGATGCGGAGCTTCGGGATGCCAGCGTCGATCGCCTCGGTCATCCCGCCGAGGCCCTCGATCTCCTCGATGTGGGCGAGGGCACGCTGCGCGAGCTGGGCCGTGAGCCGCTCGACGTAGTACGAGCCGCCCCACGGGTCGATCACGTTCGTCGTGCCCGACTCCTGCTGCAGGAAGAGCTGGGTGTTGCGGGCGATGCGGGCGGAGAAGTCGGTCGGGAGGCCGAGGGCCTCGTCGAGCGCATTCGAGTGGAGCGACTGATTGTGTCCCTGCTTCGCTGCCATCGCCTCGACGGCCGTGCGGATCAGGTTGTTGTAGACGTCCTGCGCCGCGAGGCTCCAACCGGAGGTCTGGCAGTGCGTGCGCAGCGAGAGCGACCGCAGGTCGCCCGGCTCGAACTGCCGCATGAGGCGCGCCCAGAGCATGCGCCCGGCGCGCATCTTCGCAACCTCCATGAAGAAGTTCATGCCGATCGCCCAGAAGAACGAGAGGCGCGGCGCGAACCGGTCGACGGGCATGCCCGCCGCGATGCCGGCACGGACGTACTCGATGCCGTCGGCGAGGGTGTACGCGAGCTCGAGGTCGGCCGAGGCTCCGGCCTCCTGCATGTGGTACCCGGAGATCGAGATCGAGTTGAACCGCGGCATCTCCTGCGCCGTGTAGCTGAAGATGTCGGAGATGATCCGCATCGACGGCTTCGGCGGGTAGATGTACGTGGTCCG
>JAURVW010001247.1 GCA_030655275.1 Solirubrobacteraceae bacterium | reverse complement strand
CCTCCGCCGCCGCTGACCTTTCCGGTGCAGGCAGAGCCCGACCCGCTCCTCGACGGCCTGGCCAACATCCCGGCCGACGCGCCGACCCAGGGCATGTGGTCGCCCACGCAGCCCTGGCCGTCGAACGCGCTGCACGCCGCGCTGCTGCCGACCGGCAAGGTGCTCACCTACGGCAGCCCGCCGGGCAACCCCGCCGGGCAGGACGGCCGGCTGTACGACCTGTGGTCGCCGGCGCTCGGCTTCGGCGAAGGCAGCCACCGCACCGCGACCGAGTTCGGCCCGGTCAACAGCTTCTGCAGCACGGCGTCCTATCTGGGCGACGGCCGGCTGCTCATCAGCGGCGGCAATTCGCCGTTGGCCAGCGGCCTGTTCACGCCCGCCAGCGGCACCATCGCGCTCGATCCCTCTTCATTGGCCGACCAGCGCTGGTACGCGACCATGCTGACCCTGACGGACGGGCGCGCGGTGATTCTGGGTGGCATGGACCCGTACCAGGAAGGCATGGTCAACGCGCCCGATGCGGCGATCGCCTCCGGCATCGTCTCGATGACGCCCGAGATCTACACCGCCGGCAGCGGCTGGCGCACGCTCTTCGGCGCCCGCAGCCGTGAAGCCTTCGGCCCCGACTACCTGCGCGCTTCGTACCCGCGTGCCTGGGTGGCACCGGACGGCCAGGTCGTCGGCATCTCCGCCGAGACCATGTGGAAGCTCGACCCCAACGGCAACGATGCCCAGGGCGCAGTCACGGTGCTGGGCAAGTTCAAGACGCCGCCGAGCGCGACCGCGCCGGTGAACGTGGGGTCGACCAA
This sequence comes from Solirubrobacteraceae bacterium, assembly GCA_030655275.1. Taxonomy (GTDB): domain Bacteria; phylum Actinomycetota; class Thermoleophilia; order Solirubrobacterales; family Solirubrobacteraceae; genus JAGIBJ01. Next base: position 555 of record JAURVW010001247.1, on the reverse strand, counting down.
CGGCGCCGTGATGTTCGCGCCCGGCAAGGTGCTGCAGATGGGAGGCAATGGCACCAACAGCGGCGACGGCCTGCCGGCCAGCAACATGGCGACGGTGGTCGACTTCAACAGCGCCACGCCGGTGCTCACGGAGACCGCGCCGATGCGCTTCGCACGCCGCTACGGCAACGCCACGGTGCTGCCCGACGGCAAGGTGGTGGTCACCGGCGGCACGCGCCGCGGCAACAACGGCGGTGCCGATGCGGTGTACGAGGCCGAGGTGTGGGACCCGGCCACCGGCCGCTGGACCACCGGCGCGCGCGCCGCGAACATCCGCGTCTACCACTCGGCCGCGATGCTGCTGCCCAACGGCACGGTGCTGTCGTCCGGCGGCGGTGCGCCGGGGCCGGTCAACAACCAGAACGTCGAGATCTACTACCCGCCGAACCTGTTCCAGGCGGTCGACGGTGCGGCGCGACTCGCACCGCGGCCGGTGCTCACCGGCATCAGTGCCCTCGGCTTCGCGCCGGGTGCGCAGTTCCAGCTCGACCTGGCCGACGCGTCGCGCGTCACGCG
>JAURVW010001235.1 GCA_030655275.1 Solirubrobacteraceae bacterium | reverse complement strand
ATCAGCTCAAAAAGGCGGGCTCGCGTGTCCACAAGATCCGCTCGGCTTTCAAAGATGTCGGCCATCGAAGCGCAGAAGACGCGGTCTCGTCGGCCGGCGGCCGCAGCGGCAGCGTCCCACTTGATCGGGTTTGCCCAGTAGGCTTGCCCGAAGAACCGGCGCTCAGAGGCTGCACCCCATACATCAAAGCCCACCCTCTTCGAGAACGTCTCTGCATAGCAATGGTCGCACGCTGGCGACACGTTAACGCAGCCCCACCATGGGTTGAAGGTGTGGTGGGTCCACTCAATTTTCGAGTCCTTGCTCATCTCATGTTCCTTTGCCCTCGAGCCTTAGGCGAAATGGCTTTCCGGCCGAGGTGCTATGAGCTTCGGGCGAACACAGGGACTTGAGAAATGAAGTCACCATGAAGTCATGCATGTGACGACACGGCTGCCACATCGGTAGCTCGCAGCGGCCGGTGAGCTACCAAGAGTACCGGTGTGGCAGATCTTTCCGCCTTACAACCCGAATACTTTCTTGTCCTCCGCAACGGCAACCGCGGTTTTCAACATCGTCTCCACTCCGTCCACGCCCAGCCCAAAAGCCCCCCCAAGGCCAGCCTCTTTGAATTCTTCGGCGATGTTCTTGGCCACGCGCTTGATGTCCGAGCGATCGCCAAGTTGCAAGTCATGATGCACAACGGCCAGACCGAGAATGGCGAGCAGAAGCTTGTCGTCAGCTTTTTGCTTGTTGCCCTTGGTTTGGTCACGCGCTGGCTTGTCAGATTTGCCCTCATCCTCACGAAGACTTTGGTGCCTATGGAGCGTTGGCGACAAAGGCGTTGGCACCAAGGCAAGGGACTTCTCGAGCGCAAGGAATCCGGCTGGCAGGTCTTGCCCGTGCTTGCCTTTCAAGACTTGAATGGCAGTGAGCACATCAACATCCGCGTTGACGAGATTTGCAGGCTTCGTGAACCGCGTCACCAGCCCCGCATTGGGCAACGGCGTCAGCTTGCGTTTGAGGTATCGCTTCCTGTGCTCGTACTGCT
>JAURVW010001216.1 GCA_030655275.1 Solirubrobacteraceae bacterium | reverse complement strand
CCGACATACGCAACAACTACCTGGAAGAAGAACTATGCAACATCTGATGTAACGACTATGTGGGCATATCTCTGGGGATCATCATCCACAGACTTCCATGTAAGCAAATATGGATGTATGATCTTGCTTGGATTCTACGATCCAGTAGATGTCCCAAAGATCTCAGCAGTAAAAGCGAAGATAAAGGGTGATGAATACCCTGTCTGGTGGATAGAACATGCACTCAAAGCAGGTATCCATGTATATGAATTGCCTGAACCCATCGTACTTGAGAAGGAACAAACCTACAACGTGCAGGCAAAATGCGCCAGCGCAGGAGATGACGAACTGCAGCCCCTTGGTGTTTACTTCGGAAGGGGCGACCATCTCAGGAGCAAGACAGCATACGCACAGATATAAATCTGAAGCAAGCTGAATAGAAACACAGGTCATTAACATAACACAAGGTGACTTATGGATATATCAAGAATAGAGCATTTGTTCTTGAAGGAAAACTACCTTCTTGCACTCAATTTTCCAGGAGTGCAGGAGGGTGGAGTCCTTCCTCTTAGGATTCTCGCAAGAGAAATGATACAATATAAGTATCAGGCAGTAACAGAAACAAGTGAAGGTGCTCGAACCACCACAGGAACTATAGCAGCCGACACTCAAGAAGACTCATCAAGGCTTACATTAAGCACATTTAATCTCGATAACGTACTCAGGGTAACTGACTGTAATCACGTTTATCAGGTATTCATGGGAATTAAGCCATCTGCAATAAGACAATACCTTTATTATCCATTCGAGAAATCAAGAAGAAATCTTGATGTGAAGTCAATCTTCACAAAATCTCCATACGGATACATAGCCGGCTTTGAATCCCCTTACAACTATCCATCTGAACAGACTGAGCTCTGGATACCGAAAGATGTAGATGTTGGTTTTGCCTGGCATAACCCACTTAGCACTGCAGAGCAAATCGACATAAATCTCTTCATCGTACGCTACTTGATAAAAGTAGTGAGAGATGCTGATACTGTTGAAGGTATCTTGAAAGGAAAGACACCAGCAAGGGT
>JAURVW010001202.1 GCA_030655275.1 Solirubrobacteraceae bacterium | reverse complement strand
TGGTGTTAGTGCTCCCAACGCCGAAGCGTCAGCAGCTATCGGAGAGTAACTTCCAATATTAGCGCTTGGACTTCTTGGCTTTCTTCTTGTTGGCAACTTTTTTGGCCGTCTTCTTTACTTTCTTAACGGTTTTCGTGACGGACTTCTTCGTCTTCTTGGCAACCTTCGAAGCTACCTTCTTTGTCTTCTTAGCCTTGGATTTCTTAGCCACGGTTTTCGCTTTCTTTGATTTCGCCGACTTTGTGGATTTCTTCGTGGTGGCCTTCGGAAGCGAGGCAGACTTCGCTTTCGATGACCGCCGCTGTTTCACGCGCTTAAACGGCTCAAGCGTCGTGTCCGTTGCTGACTTCGCGGCGTCACCGATGACATTGCCAACGCTTGAGAAAAACTCTGCCGTTTGGCTGATAATCGATTTGTCGTCGTCCATGATCTTCCCCGTGTGAGCACACGGAGGGCATAGCTGATTCGGTTAATTAAACCACTACATGTAGTCGGTGTTCACTGTGGTGTGGTGATTAGAGCGAGCGTCAAGAAAGTCTGACAATCTCAAGCTCTTGCCCGTTTTTTTGTTCTTGCGTCCTTAGTCTGCGCGGTGGCCACTGACATCGAGACGTTTTTGATTTTCCGTGGTCTGCAGGGAGCCGTGATCTCCGGTAGCGTCTTATCGCGCGCTATCGTCCGCGATATTGCGGATGAGATTCAGACGGCTCGTATGCTGAGCCATATCAACATGGCTATGTCGATCGCACCAATACTTGGACCGTTCTTCGGCGGTCTACTCGATAAAGTGTTTGGGTGGCGCTCGAACTTCGTCGCCTTTTCATTATTGGGCGGCAGCCTCTTAGCATTGTGCTGGTTCGACCTTGGAGAAACAAATCAAGCTACGTCCAGTTCTTTGTCGCAGCAGCTGCGCATATATCCCGAGCTATTCCGGGCAAAGCAGTTTTGGGCTTTCGCGCTTTGCGCGACGTTCGCCACTGGCGCGTTCTATGCATTTCTGGCCGGGGCACCGTTCATTGGGGGTATCGAATTTCGGGATGTCGC
>JAURVW010001192.1 GCA_030655275.1 Solirubrobacteraceae bacterium | reverse complement strand
CGGCGGCCGCGCGCAACGGCGCCGGTCCGGATCCCGGCCGCCGCCCCAGCCTCGCCAGTCGCGTCCCGCTCCGCCCGCTCGTCGTGGCGGGCGTTCTCCTCCTCGGCTGCTGGGTCACCGTCAACTACGCGATCGGGTCCTCTCGTTCGAGCCGCGAGGAGGCCCGCCAGCTGGCCATCGTCGCCGCGCAGGCCGATGCCCTCGCCGACATGCGCACCCTCATCGGCGACGTGGAGTCGCTCTCCGTGCTCCGCCGCTCCGGCCAGGTCGTCGCCGACAACGTCCGCACCCTCAAGGCGGCCCTGAGCGAGCTGCCGGACCAGCCCGACATCGACGGGCTGCGCCGCCGCACCGAGACCGTCGAGCCGCTCGCGGCGGCCGCCCTCTCCGCGTTCGAGGCCGGGCGTCGTCCCGAGGCCCGGTCGCTCAGCCAGACCGAGCTGCGACCCGTCCTGGAGACGCTGCGCGCCGACAGTCGCCGCATCAGCGCCGACCATCTCGCGCGCGCCGCGCGGGTCGAGGACGTCGCCCGGATCGCCAGCGGACTCGCGCTCTTCGGTGGCGCGGCCGGCCTCGGCCTCGTCGGACTCGCGTTCTCGCGTCTGCGCCAGCGCTCGCTCGTGGAGCGCACCCGGGCCGAGGTGGAGCTGCACACGGGCGCTCGCCTCGATGCGCTCGTGAGCCACGCGACCGACGCCGTCACGGTGCTCGATCCCGACGGCCGCATCTCCTGGATCTCGAGCACGCCGGCGTTTCCTCTCGCGCGAGACCCGCAGGAGGCCATCGGCCGGTTCTTCACCGATCTCGTGCACCCAACCGACCGTCGCCGCGGCGCCCAGGCCTTCAACGAGCTCCTCGTGAGCCCGGACGCGATCACGACCACGCAGCTGCGGCTCGCCACGGCACAGGGCGGCCAGCGGCCCGTCGAGGTGCGCGGCGAGAACCGGCTCGGCGATCCCGCGATCGAGGGGATCATCCTCACGATCCACGACGTGAGCGAGCGGACGATCCTCGAGGACCAGCTCGAGCGGCTCGCCTCCCGCGACCCCGTCACGGGCGTCGCGAACCGTGCCCAGCTCGAGGCCCACCTCGGCAACGCCGTCACCCGGCGCGACCGCCGCGGTGGCTTCGCGGCCTTGTTGCTCGTCGATCTCGACGACTTCCGTGCCGTCTCCGACACCCTCGGCCACGACGCCGGCGACGAGCTCCTGCGCCACGCCGCGCGCCGCCTGGAGCAGACCGCGGGTGAGGGCGACCTCGTCGCCCGCCTCGACGGCGACACGTTCGCGGTCCTCCTCGACGACCTGCGCTCCGTC
>JAURVW010001187.1 GCA_030655275.1 Solirubrobacteraceae bacterium | reverse complement strand
AACGAGGGTCGCAGGAACGTGAATCCCATCCCGGACCGCTCGATGCGCTGCTCGCTGCGCCAGTGCGCCACGGAGGTACGGGTGGTGCCGTTGGGCCCGAGGCTGGCCGATCCGCCGGAGATCTTCACGATCCGCTCCACGCCGGCCGCTGCGGCGGCCTCGATCGCCGTCGCCTCCAGCAGGTCCTGATCGGCGTGGTGGGGGGTGACGAGCAGCAGGCGGGTCGCGCCGCGCAGCGCCGGTCCGAGCGACGAGGGGTCGGTGAGATCGGCGCGGACGGCGTCGAGGGGCACCGCGGTATTCGACGGGCGTCGGACGAGCGCTCTCGCGTCGACGCCGCGGCGAGCGAGTTCCTCCGCCACGAGCGACCCGATCTGCCCCGTGGCCCCGAGGACCGCGATCATGCGGGCACCGGGGTGCACAGCGGCCGGGCAGGCAGTGGTGGGGCCGAGAGGGCCCGCCACGCGGCGACCGCCGCCTCGACTTGCGGCGCCGCGCCACAGCCGAAGACGAACCGGTCGGGCCGCAGGATGGCCCACGTGAGACCGCGCGCCTCCAACCAGCTGCGGTCGGCCCCGGGATCCACGACCGGTAGCCCGGCCTCGCTGAGCAGCGACGTCGCGACGTCGTCGATCGAGACGGCGGCCCATCCGCCCCCGAGTCGATCGTCGAGCCGATCGGACTGGGGAAAGAGCGTGCCCGTGGTGCGCCGGTACGGCAGGCGAGCCGGTCGCGTCGCGAACGCGCCGACGGCGCAGGTCGGCAGGGGTTTGACGTTGGCGACCGCCCAGCGCTGCAGCGGCGAGCCGTCGAAGGCGCCGAGCACGGTGTCGCGGATCGTGATCTGCCGGGGGCGCGTGGCCTGCACGGCGCGGCCCATGCTCGTGGCGAGCCGCTGCATCGCGGCGACGTGCGGACGTCGTTCGGATTCGTAGCTGTCGAGGAGCCCGGCGGGCGCTCCGTCGATCACGTCGGCGAGCTTCCAGGCGAGGTTGCCGGCGTCGCGGGCGCCTGAGGAGA
>JAURVW010001184.1 GCA_030655275.1 Solirubrobacteraceae bacterium | reverse complement strand
AGCATGGCGGCCGCGATACCGGCGCCGACGAGCATGGAGGAGGCGATCCGCGCGATGAGCACGCGGCGCCCCTCGATGTCGGCGTCGCCGTAGTTGAGCGCGCCGAGCGCGACGTTGAGCGCCACCCACGGAGCGCCGATCCAGAGGATCGCTTCGCCCCACGCATTGGCCGGTCCCTCGATCGCGATGCCGGCGATGATGAGCGCCCCGGCGGCCGCGATGATCCAGAAACCGCCACGCAGCAGCCAGCCGTAGTGGATGCCCTGCGCGGGGCGGTCCGGGGGACCGCCGGCGGCGCTGAGCTGGGCATAGGTGAGGTCGGGGGCGCGCGGCGTGCGCTGGGCAGCGTCGAGTGCGCGAGTGCTGCCGGCGACCAGCGACTGCACCTGCAGCCCCGCCGTCGACTTGCACGCGTAGAGGGCCGCGTCGGCAACGCGCAGGTAGTCGTCGGCGGTGGTGTCGGGGTCCTGGGAGGTCGCGACGCCGATGGAGGCGCCGATCTTCGGCTTCAGCGCCGCCACGATCGCGGCGGCGACGGCGTCGGCGACCTCGCGGGAGGCGCCGGGCAGCAGGATCCCGAACTCGTCGCCACCGAGGCGTCCGAGCGCGGCCTTGGGCGGCAGCACCTGCGGGATGGCTTCGCCGACCCAGCGGAGCAGCTCGTCGCCGGCGGCGTGTCCGCGCTCGTCGTTGACCTTCTTGAAGTCGTCGAGGTCGGCGATCAGGAGGGCGACCGTGCTGCGGGACGCGCGTGCGCTCGCGAGCTCGGCGTCGAACTGGTCGAAGAACCCGCGGCGGTTGAGCGAGCGGGTGAGCACGTCGCTGCGGGAGAGCATGAGCGCGATCCGGGCGGCGCGGCCGTGGGCCGAATGGCACAGCGCGCCGACGAGCCAGGCCGCGAAGACCAGACCGAACATCGACACGGCGTCGCGCGTCGATGCGACGGGATTGATGGCCTGAACGGCCCCGACGGTGGCGAGCAGCGCGACGATCGCGCCACGCGACCAGCGGGTCGGCAGGATGAGGCCGAGGTAGACGGCGACCTGCACGACGGGTGCGAAGAAGACGGTGGCCAGACCCTGGTCGAGCGCACCGATCCCGGCGAGCAGGCTCACGAGCAGGGCGCTGCCGAGGAGGTAGACCGGCAGCGAGCCGGCGAGGCGCACCATCAGCGGGCGGTCCTGGAGGAGCGCCAGGGTGCCCGCGAAGACGGCGTAGGCGAGTGCGCCACCGATCACGAGCCCGTCGGAGAGGTCGCCGTCGGGGCGCAGTGCGGTGGAGATCGCCACGGCGATGGCGACCATCGCGATGGTGATCCAGGGGATGACGGCGACGTCGCGCCGGCCGATGATCGACGGCTGGCCGTCCCCGTTGCCGAGGGCGCTTCGCCAGCGGGGACCTGGCGACTGTTCCGGGCCGTCGGGGGCGGCGACCGGGCGGATGTGCGGAAAAGCCATCGATCTGTGATTCGGCCGGGAGGTGAGGACTCTGAGCCGGAAACTCGGGTTTGACGATACCCCTGGACGACTGTGCCGCGTGCGCAAACTAGGTCAACCGTCCGTCCACGGGATAGCGTGGAACGTCTGATGGACGCCCGATCTGCTGGTTCCCCCCGAGAACAGGCGCGTCGCGACGTCGCGGGCCTTCTCGCGGCCTCGAAAAATGCAGTGGTCCTCACCGGTGCGGGCATCTCCGTCCCGTCCGGGATCCCCGACTTCCGCACCCCGCAGACCGGGATCTGGGAGCACGTGAACCCGATGGAGGTCGCCCACATCGACGTCTGGGAGCGCGATCCCGTGCGGTTCTGGTCGTTCTACGGGCAGCGATTCCACACGCTCGGGCCGGCGGAGGCCAATCCCGCGCACCGGGCCGTCGCCGAGCTGGAGTCGCGCGGCCTCATCGAGGCGGTGATCACCCAGAACATCGACCGTCTCCATCACAAGGGCGGGGCGAAGGACGTGATCGAGATGCACGGCTCGATCGCCCATGGCGTCTGCCTGAGTTGCGCGACCCGTGTCGACTTCGAGCCGCTCACCGCCTCGATGGCGGCGGCCGCCGACGGCGTGCCCCGCTGCGACTGCGGTGCGGCGCTCAAACCGAACGTGGTCCTCTTCGGCGAGATGTTGCCGGAGGCCGAGGTCGAGCGGGCCTACGACCTGTGCGAGCGGGCCGACCTCATGATCGCGATCGGCTCCTCGCTCGAAGTGCATCCCGTGGCGAGCCTGCCGGCGGTCGTGCTGCGCGGCGGGGGAGACCTCGTCCTCGTGACCCAGGGCCCGACGCCGTACGACGATGTCGCTCTCCACAAGCTGGACGGCGACGTGGTCGAGGAGCTCCAGGGCGTGCTCGCCGCACTCTGAGCCAGAACGACCTCGGCGGGCCCGGCGCTCCGAAGAACGCCGGACCCGCCGGGAGTTCGGCGTCCGCGCCGGGCGCGGACGGCTGACTACTTGTTGCTCTTCTTCGTCTTGTCGACGGAGACGGAGTACTCGCTCGGCTTGGCCGAGACGTTCGGCACCTGGATGGTGGAGAGCTGGTTGACCAGCGCGTCCCACTGGCCCGGCTTGAGCAGCTGCTCGAGCTGCTTGCCGCCCACGCCCGTCGTCGGGCGGTACCCGACGTGGATGTGGTCGTCGTGGTCGCTCATCGCGAGGGTGTTCTCCTCGCCCTCGTACGTCATGAGCGTGATGATCTGGTCGGGCTTCATGTTGCCCTGCAGCTCGAGGATCTCGCGGACGGCGCGGTCGGTGACCGAACCCTCGCCCTGCGTGGCCGGCGAGATGACCGTGCCGTAGGCCGTCGCGATGTCGACCGCGGTGCCCGTGGTGTGCTGCGAGACGTTGCCGGAGCTCGTCATGGTGCCGTGGCCGGAGCGCAGGCTCGTGACCGTCGGCTGCACGCCCTTCTCGGCGAGCACCTCCAGGAGCGCGAGGATGCGGCGGTCGATGACGCCACCCTTGATGTCGTTGCGACCACCCTCGTAGATCGTGATCCGCTTGTCGCTGAGGACGCGCTCGGTCAGCTCGGCCTTGCTCATGAGCAGGATCTGGCCAACGGAGGCGGCATCGTCGGACTCGCCCGCCTTCACGGCCTTCTTGGCCTGCGCGGCGAGGAAGTCGGTCTTGTCGGACTGGCGCCAACCGTCGAGGATCGGCTGCGGATCGATGCGCGGGGCCTTCTTGCCGGCCGGGCGGATCTCGAAGGTGACCTTCGAGGGGCCCTCGCCGTCGAGCGCGAGCTTCGTCTTGCCGAGCACGGTACCGGCGATGATCGCCTGGCCCGCCTTGAGCTTCTTGAGGTTGACGTCGGTGGCCTTGAGGCCGTAGTCGATCGAGAAGTAGTCCGACAGCTCGCCGACCGGGGCCGAACTCGTGGCGTCGTCGCCCGCCGTCGGGTTGAGCTGCTCCTCGCCGCCGGCCTCGAAGGCGTCGGGCAGGGAGGGGTGGGCGTAGAGGCGGGTGGCCTCGCCGTCGATCGGCTCGGGAGCCGTGTCGACCGCGCCGGAGGCGTTGCGAGCGCTGTAGCGGATGCGGCGCGGCGTGTAGGCCTTGTTCTTCGCGGTCTTCTCGGTGCCCTTGGCCGTGAGGCGCTCACGCTTCTCGGCAGGTGCGGCGGCAGCCTTCTCCGACGCCGTGGGCGTCGTGTTGACGGCCGGGTCGACGGTGGTGGAGACCGGCTTGTCGGCCTCCTCGGCCGGGGCGGGTGCCTCGTCGGCCGGGCTGGCCGTCTCCGTCGGAACCTCGGGAGCGACCGGGTTCGAGGGCGTGGCGGACGTGTCGCTGCCGGGAGTGGTCGGCACCGGGAGGTCGGTCTGGGCGCCCTCGGTGGCCGCGGTCGTCGGCGCGGTGTCGTCTTCGCTCTCCGCGTGGATCTCGTCCTCGAGACCCTCCTTGGACTTGGACGGCTTGGGCACGGGGACCTGGTCCTGCACCTCGCCGAGATGGCCGTAGGTGTAGCGGTTGCCGTAGGAGTCGCGGACGCGGACGAACTTGCCGAGGCGCTTGGTCTCGCCGACCTTCTCGACGACGCCGTCCTGGGTGGCGACGACGCGCGTGTCGCCGTCGGCGGAGATCTCGATCGAGTTGCGCTCGTCGCTCCCCTTGACGGGATCCGCGGCGTTCTCGTTGGCCTTGACCTTGTCGCCCTTGCGGTCGAAGTCGGTCTTGCCGGCGTAGTCGATCTCGGCATCCGGGGCGTCGACGGGGAAGATGCCCTGCGTCAGACCCGTGAGGGAGGAGATGAGCGACTCCGGGATGGCGGCGACGCTGCGCGCACCCTCCAGGACGTCGTCGACGTACCAGTCGGCGTGGTTGTAGGCGAAGACGGCCTTGCGGAGATCCTTGTCGCCGCCGGCGGCCTTGAGGTACCGGGCGGCCGCGAAGATCGCGTCGGCCGGGTTGAAGGGGTCCTTGACGCCGTCGTCGTTGGCGTCGACGCCGTAGGTCTCCCAGGTGGCCGGCATGAACTGCATCCAGCCGAGCGCGCCGGCGGAGGAGACGTTCAGGTTGCGACCGAAGTCGGTCTCGATGCGGTTGATCGCCGCGAGGACCTCCCAGCGGATGCCGTACTCGGAGCCGGCGGCCTGGTAGATCGGAAGGAGGAACGGCGGGATGTCGAAGTCTTCGATGAAGAAGTTCGGCACCGCGGTGACCGTGAGGCTCGACGGATCGATGAGATCGCTGTCGGTGGCCTGACCGGTGGGCTCGGGATCGCGCTCGGCCTGCGTCTCGCGGGCCTTGCGACGCTTCTCCGCGCGACCTTCGGGCGAGTCGTCGTCCTCGGCGACATCGGTCTCCGGGTCGACGGCCTGGGGCGTGGTCGACGCGGGAGTCTCGACCGGCGTCGACGCCGGGGGCGCTTGCGTCGCCTCCGGAGTGAGCGCGGGAGCGGGCTCTGGCGTGATGGCGACCGAGGAGGGCGCGACCGGCGTGGTTGAGGCTTCCTGGCCAAAGGCGACGCTCGGGGCGACGGCAAGGGCGGAGAGCGCGATGAGCGGACCGAGAGAGGAAGACTTCACGAAGCGAGCAGGGTTCGGACGGGAGGGAGCGTTCCGGACGTTGCGCACAGTATCAATCGCCCCGGGGGTGCGCTGCACCTGTCCCTGCGGGAGTTTCCGACCTGTGCTCAAGCGTCCGATGCCCACAACGATCGGCAGGTAGGCCTGGAACGTTGAGCCGGGCGCCACGCCGGGTACGCTCTGAGGCATGTCGAGCAGCCAGGATCAGCCGTCCGCAGAGCGTGATCGCTCCACCGTCGAAAGCCTGCTGGCCGGTGTGGTGGGGAGTGACGCCGTGAAGGCGGCCACCTCCAAAGCCCTCCAGGCACGCGAGCGGGCGGTCGAGGTGCAGGAGTTCACGCTTGGCGCACTCAACCTCCCTTCGGCGGCCGTGATCGACCGCCTCACCCGTCGCGTGCGCTCGCTGGCGCTGCGTCTCGAGTCGATCGAGGACGGTCTCGACCGCTTGGAGGATCGCCTCGCCGACGCGCCGGAGGGCAGCTCGGGCGCCGACCTCGAGCGCGTCCTGGACCGGCTCGAGGCCATCGAGAAGCGGCTCGAGAAGCTGCAGCCCGCAAAGGGTGCATGAGTGCACTGACCACTGCGGAGGTCGCGCGCCGTGCAGGCATCGCGACCACGACGTTGCGTCGTTGGGACGCGATCGGCCTGATCCCACGGGACTCGGCCGAGTGGTCTGATCGCGAGGTCTCCCACGTGCGCATGCTCGTGGGGCTTCGCAACCGCGGGTACACCGTGGCGCAGCTGCAGGACGGCGTGCAGCGCGGCACGTTGGCCATCGGCTACATCGAGCACGGCAGCCAGCCGGAGGGTGCCGAGCGCCGCACGTACACCTTCCGGGAGGCCGCGCGCGAGCTCGGTCTCGAGATCGAACTGCTGCGGCGGTTCATCGCCGCGTTCGGTCTGCCGACGGGGATGACCACCCTCGACGAGAACGAGATGGCCCTCATGCGACACGGCGCCCGGGTGCTCAACTCGGGTCTGCCGCTCGTCGCGTCGCTGCAGATCGCCCGGGTCTACGGCCAGGCACTCGCGCAGATCGCCGACGCGGAGGTGCGGCTCGTCCACCTCTACGTGCACGAGCCGCTGATCCGCGACGGCGTGCCGAACCTCAAGATCGCCGAGACGCTCGACGGGCTCGCCGCCAACCTGCTGCCCGTCGCCTCGCCGATCCTCGACCTGCTCCACCAGCGGTACCTCCAGCACTTCATCGAGCAGGACGTGGTCGGCCACCTCGAGCAGGAGGGCGTCGCCGACGCCCGTCGCGGCGAGATCCACGTCGCGATCGCCTTTGCCGACCTCGCCGGCTTCACCCGCCTGACCGAGGAGGAGG
>JAURVW010001176.1 GCA_030655275.1 Solirubrobacteraceae bacterium | reverse complement strand
CCCGGGAGCGGCATGCCGTCGTCGCCGAGCCACGCGGCCATCGGGCCGTCGGTCGGCAGGAGCTCCTCGGTGAGGCGGCCGATCGGCGACTTGGTGGCGCCGGCGAGATCGGCGAACCGGGAGACGGGCCAGCGCATCGCGACGTGCGGCTTGCCGGCGATCTCGACGGCGCCGGTCTTGGTCCAGCCGAGCCGGGTGAAGAAGCCCTCGCAGTGGTCTTGGACGTGTGCGTCGAAGCGCAGCACGCCCTCCTCGGTGACCGCGCGGCAGGCGCCGCGCACCAGCTCGGAGCCGATCGCGCCGGCGCGCAGGTCGCCGTAGGCCTTCGCGACGAGCCGCGATCCGCGCCACCAGCCGATGTCGCGGCCCGTGAGCTGGGCCGGGTGGACGCGCACGCCGCCGACGACCCGCCCCTCGCGCTCGATCACCACGAGCACGCGCGTACGGGGATCCTCGTCGTGCGCGTCGAGGTCGTGACCGCGGAAGAGGCCCTGATCGCCGACGAACACCTCGCGTCTGAGGGCGTGGTAGCCCGCCATGAGCTTCGGGTCGTGCGTCGCCTCCAGGAGCCGCAGCTCGGGGATCGGCACGAGCGTGGGGACCAGCGACGGCGGACCGATCGAGATCGGCACGGCGCGGCGGGAGGCCGTCGCCATGGAGGAGTCGGTGCGGAGCATCGGCGGGTCAGCCCCCGGCCGACTGAAGGGCCGAGCAGGCGCCGCAGGCGGCGCAGCCCGCGCCCTGGTCGGAGCCACGCATGCCGGCGAGCTCGAGCGCCGCGCCGACCTGCATGGTCACGTTCAGGAGCGTGACCGGATCGGGGGCGGGGACGGCGTCGACGTCGTTCGCGAGGGACCCGGCGAGCGGGCGGTACGGAACGACGAACGGGTAAACGCCCATCTCGATCAACCGCTTCGCTCCCTCCACCAGCTCGGCCGGGTCCTCGCCGAGGCCCACGAGCACGTAGGTCGAGACGCGGTTGCGTCCGAACACGCGCACGGCCTCACGCCACGCTTCGTCGTATCGCTCCAGCGGCATGGTCGCCTTGCCGGGCGTCCACCGCTCGCGCACCGATTGGTCGAGCGACTCGACGTGGATGCCGATCGCCTCGGCGCCCGCGTCGTGGAGTCGCCCGATCCACTCGAGGTCGAGCGGCGGCTCGATCTGCACCTGGATCGGAAGGTCGGGCACGGCCTCGAGGACCGCTTCGACGCACCGCACCAGGTGCTTGGAGCCGCGGTCGCGGCCGTTGGAGGTGCCGGTGGTCATGACCATCTGCTTCACCCCGTCGAGCTCGACGGCTGCCTTCGCGACCTCCGCGAGCTGGTGTGGGAACTTCACCTGGGTCGTCGCGCCCGAGCGCAGCGACTCCTCGATCGTGCAGAACCGGCAGCGGGTCTCCTCGCTCGTGTACCGGATGCAGGTCTGCACGACGGTGGTCGCGAGCACGTTGGAGCCGTGGAGGCGCGCAAGCTGCTCGTAGGCGATGCCGTCCTCGGTCTTCAGGTCGTAGAAGGCCGGGCGGTCGATCGGCTCGAGCATCGCGTCCTCCACGACGATCCCGTCCTTCGTGATGGAGCCGTCCTCGAGCACCTCGAAGGGCGAGTCGGCCGACAGCGGGATCGTGGCCGACGGGCAGCTCGTGCCGAGCGACGGCCGACGGCGCCGGCGGGCCAGCGTGCCCGTGCCGCCAGCGGCCGCCTCGGTCTCGGAGGTCGCCGGCTCGGCGTCCTCGATCATCGGCAGCAGGCGCCAGTGGCCGTCGTCGCTGGGCCCCGCACCCGCCTTCCGCCGCAGTGGCGGTGCTGAGCGCAGGCCGCGGACGGCGAGCTCGGTGCGGAGGTCCAGCTCCATGGAGGGTCCTTTCGGTCGCAGCGCGGGGCGCTGGGAGGGGTCGGGTTCGCTCTGCTCTGCTGGCCCTAGAACATCCAGGTGGAGTTGATGATCGCGCCCTTGCGGGCGTAGTGGATGACGGCGTCCTGCACGTCGAGCGGGTGCGTCGGGATCACGCCCTCGATGAGGTCCTCCTCGCGCGCGCCGTGGAGCGACAGGCCGAACCGGCAGGCGTAGACCTTGCCGCCCTCGGAGATCAACGTCTTGATCTGGTTGTTGATGTTGTGCTCGCCGGGGAAGGCCGAGTTGCCGACCGTCGGGAAGCCGCGGGTGGCCAGGCAGTTCAGCGCGCCCATCCCGTAGAAGTAGATGGCCGACTCGAAGCCCTTGCGGGCGGCGCGGGTGGCCTGCAGGATCGCGACGAACGAGACCGACGACTCGTGCGCGAGGCCGTGCACGAGGGTGAAGTAGGACTCACCCTGCTCGGCCTGGTAGTCGGGGAAGACCTTCGTGCCGCCGTAGATCGAGGCGCCGTCCTCGAGTGACGGGTGCGGGATCTCGTTGAGGCTCTTGAGTTCGTTCTCGGTGAGGCCGGAGACGGTCGGTGTGCTCATGGGGTCCTTCGGATCAGGGGGTTCGGGTGGAGCGCGCTGCTCCGGTGGGAAGAAGCCTGAAGCGGGGGCGGACCGGCGCCGTGGGCCGACGGGCCGAGGTTTTCGCGGGGTTCGTCCTCCACACGGCCAGAACACCCCGCGCCGGTTCGGAAGGCGCGAAGGGCCGTGTTCCGGAAACCGGAAGACGGCTTCGGGAAGGCCCCGGGAACTCGGCGATTCGACGAAGGGCGCGTTTCAGACGGTGCGCTGCTGCGTTCCTCGCCTTCCTGGGAGGGGGGCCCAGGGTTTTGGGGCGGCGCTCTCCATCGGTCCAGAACGTCCGCAGGCCGATTCACCAGCTGCGACGGTGTGTTTCCCGCAAACCGGCCGGCGCTTTGCAAAAGCCCTGGTGGGGGCGGGAACTCCCGAGTGCGCCCGACCGCCGCAGGTCTCGGCTCACGTATGCCGAAATGCCTTACTCTCGCGCCCTAACGCCGTTGCACCGTCGTGCGTCGGCCACCCACCTTGCGTCCGCCGGGACGCTGCCCGAAAGCCTCCCCTTGTCGCACCGCTCCCGTCGTGCCGCGTCCCTCTGGGTCGTGTGCACCGTTGCTCTCCTCTCGCTGTCGTCGACGACGGCGACCGCCGCCGTGGCCCCGTCGTGGCAGCAGATCGGGACGCACGCGATGGTCCAGGCGCAGGAGGGCGAGCAGCTCCCGCATCCCCCGGTGACGGCGTCCACGGCGCAGGTGCTGGCCCACGGCTACGCCGTCCAGACCACCGGGACCGCGCAGGGACCGGTCCTGAAGCTCCGCACGTCGCAGGCCAGCAACATCCCGAAGCTGGTCCACGCGATCACGCTGCTCGACTTCGACCGCAACGGGAGCCCGGAGGTCGCCGTCGACACCGAGGTGCCGCTGAACACCCAGACCTTCAACTACACGGCGACGGCCCGCGTGTACGACATCGCCTCGGTCTCCGGCACCGACAAGTGCCTCACCGTGCCGAGCTCCGGCGCGGTGGCCACCGTCACCACGCAGGTGTACGAGTCGATCACCGGCGTGACCGTCTCGGACATTCCGCTGTCGGCGCTGCAGACCGGTGCCACGAAGCTCAACCCCGGCGCGCTCCTGAACCCGCCGCGGATGCTCTCGCTCATCACCTCGGACTACGGTGTCGCCGGGTCGCCCCGCATCTTCACCTTCGACCGACTGCCCGAGGCCTCCAAGCCCGCCACCGACGCCGCCGCCTGCGCCGAGAACGCCCTCTCCTACGACTTCTCGAAGGCCACCGACCGCTACGCGGCCGGTTCCGCTCCGAGCGCGAAGGTCGTCCACACCGATCCGGCCGGCGACAACCCGGGCGGCCTCGCCGACCTCACGCGCGTTGCCGTCGAGCAGCGCACCGTCCGCACACCGGGCGACGACCTCGTCACCGACGATGGCGCGACCGTGGCCCGCACGGTCTACCCGTCCGACCTCGTGGTCGATTTCGCCTCAGCCAGCCTCACGTCCTCGGTCACGGTCGTGTGGACCGCCACGTGGAACCGCAACGACCAGTTCCAGCCGCTCGAGCGCGTCGCCATCCGCACCGAACCGGCCGGCAACGGCAAGGTGAAGGTCACGGTCTCTCCGTATCCGGTCGGCGTCGGTTCGCACGGCGGCGACGTGATCGCGCGCTGCCTCACGAAGGGCGACCCCGCCGCGATGAACGACCGCGTCTACACCGCCACGCTGGAGCGCACCGCGCAGGGCACCTTCCGCGTGTCGGTCCCGCTCGACGAGTTCCTCGACTCCGAGGGCGGCTACGGAAGTTCCGGCAACGACGGCAAGTCCACGCTGCGGTTCGCGACCATGTCCGACCCCGGCCAGCTCGGCTCGTTCGCGCCGATCGACCAGGCCCCGTTCTTCGCCGGCTACCGCTACGACGGCACCAACCCCGCCGGCGGCTGTGAGCCGCGCACCGGCGTTGCGGGTGTGCAGGTCTACCCCGAGCGCTCCTTCCTGGTCGGCGCCACCCCTCCGGTCGTCCAACTGAACGCCAACACGACCAACCCCGCACGCGGTGAGACGGTCACCTTCGACCTCGGCCAGTCGAGCACCGGGTATGGCCCGAGCGCGCGCCTGTGCTCCCTCGCGCAGGTCTACACGCCCACCACCTGCCAGCCGGCCGACCTCACGCAGACCTACCAGCAGAAGACGACCGCTCGCCTGGCGGTCAACGCCGACGGCGGCGCCTGGGACGAGGTCGATCTCGACATCAAGATCAGGAACAACCGCCCGTCGGCGGCGATCAGCCGCGTCGGCACCAATCCGGCCCAGGGCACCGACGGCACCTACGCCATCGTGCAGGGTGCGCCGGTGGCGATCCCGCTCGAGGTGACCGCGACGGATTCCGATCCCTCCACCTTCACGTACCGCTGGACGCTCGACGACGCGACCAGCCCGGTCTCGACCGCGAAGACCTACACCCCGTCCTTCTCGGCGCCGGGCACCTACGTGGTGCGCGCCTACGCGATCGACGACTCCGAGGATCCCGCCACGGAGGAGAGCCCCGCGGCCGTCCTCACGATGAAGGTCGTCCGCTCGCCGCAGGGCTCCGTCGAGATCGTGCGCCCCGCGCGCGTCGTGACGGGCGTCCCGTTCGACATCGAGGCGCAGACCGCCCCGAACACGGGCGGCTACAGCACCCTGAGCTGGCAGTGGGACCTCGACGGCGACGCCGACGTGGACTTCGATCCGGCCCGCACCACGCGGCAGCTGACCGACGTCGTCTTCCCGACGGCCAACCCGTCGCAGCTCGTGCGCGTGCGTGCAACGGACGCCGGCGGCCGCGTCGCCGACGCGACCATCCAGCTCAACGTGCGCCGCACCGATGAGCTCGTGCCGCTCGCGAAGCTGAGCGTCACGCCCGCGTCGCCCACGTCGGGCACCGCCATCACGTTCGACGGCTCCGCGAGCGAGCTCTCCGACGGGACCGGCCAGCTGCAGGGCCCGGTCGGCCAGACGCCGTCCGGCGTCCGGTTCCACTGGAGCTTCGGCGACGGAACGCCGGATGTCGTGACCACGACGGCCACGACCACCCACACCTACGCGGGCTCCGGCCGTCCGAAGGCGACGCTGCTCGTCGAGGACGTCCGCTCGACGCCGACCTACTTCTCCGAGCCGGCCGAGCGTTCCGTCGACGTCGCACCCGGCGCGACCGATGCCAACGCCCCGGTCGCGAAGCTCGTGCGGCAGGATCCTCCTCCGGCCGATCCGGTCTTCGCGAAGCGCCCGGTCACGATCACCGCGGCCACCTCGACGGCAGCTGCCGGGCATGCCCCGCTCACCTACGCCTTCGACCTCGACGGCGACGGCACCTTCGAGAAGGCGAACGCCGCCGAGCCGACGATCACGTTCACGCCCCCGTTCGCCGGCCCGCTGACCGTGGCCGTCAAGGCCACCGACGTGTTCTCGAGCACCGCGACCGCCACCGTCGCGCTCGACGTGCAGGCCGAGCCGATCGCGCCGCCGACCGCGACGCTGGCCGGTCCCGCGGAGCTCGCGCTCTCCGGCGCCTCGGTGAGCGGCGAGTACGACGCGACCGGGTCGAAGGGCAACAACCTCGATCCGGCGGTGACCTACCGCTGGGACCTCGACGACGACGGCACCTTCGAGACCCCGACCGGCTCGGATCCCAAGATCAAGGCGACCTTCGAGTACCCGGGTCGCAGGTCGGTCCACGTTCGCGTGACCGACCGGTACGGCAACACCGCCGACGCCAGCAAGCCCACGATCGTGCGTACGGCTGCCGACATCGCCGCGGGCTGCGTCGGCAACTCCGCGCTGCGCACCGTCGACTACGAGAACGTGCAGCTGCGCGGGTGCGTCACGACCGTCGAGCGTCCCTCGGCGGGCGACCTCTCCGTGGTGGTCGGCAAGGCGCTGATCCTCAACGGCATGCGCCTGACGCCGGCCGCCGGTGAGCGTCCGACGCCGCGTCCGTTCTCGGACTGCAACGACGAGGAGTGCAAGCGCCTGGAGAGTGACTTCAACAGTCCCACGGCGCCGTGGGCCGTCGTCCTCGACAGCTCGGACGGCTCCTTGCGCTCGAACGCCCCGACCTCGATGAAGGCCTCCGGCTCCAACATCAACCTCCCGCTGTTCTCGGGTGCGCTCAACGTGAGCCTGCCCGACCTCGCGGAGGAGGGCTTCACGCTCGCCACGCCGGCGGGGGCCGACCTCGTCGGGTTCCCGCTCACGGGCGGCGTGACCCTCAAGTTCCCGGATCCGGGCGAGGTCACGATCACCGTCACGGTCGGGCTGCCGCGCGTCGCCGGTGGGTTCACCGGTGAGGCGACGGTGCGCGTAGACGCCACGAACGGCCTCGTGCTCGACGACCTGTCGATCGACGTGGGTGAGCTCGCCCTCGGCAAGCTCACGTTCGGCGAGCTCTCGTTCGTCTACTCGCGTCTGGAAGCGCTCTGGAAGGGCGGGGCGACGCTCACGCTGCCGACGCCGAAGGCGATCACGGTCAGCGCGTCACTCGCGATCCAGAACAACCAGTTCAAGTCGATCAGTGCCGGGGTCTCCGGTCTCAACCAGCCGATCGCCCAGGGCATCTTCCTCCAGGCGCTCCGCGCCGGCATCTCGGTCGATCCGCTCGACCTCACCGCGGGCGTCGGCCTGTCGGCCGGCCCGGCGGTGAAGGGCAAGACGGTCCTGGGGGTCGACGGCGACATGCGCCTGAAGTTCCCGGACGCGAAGGCCAACTACTACCTGTTCTCGCTCACCGGCAAGCTGAAGGTCGCCGACTTCCAGCTCGCCAGCGGCTTCGCGCAGTTCACGTCGAACGGGTTCTTCGAGCTCGGCGGCGGCATCAACGCGACCTTCCCGATCGGGTACGCGCGGGCCCAGGTGAAGGGCTGGCTCACGGCCAACGCGTTCAACGTCGACGCCGACGCGACCGTCGGGGTCACGCTCGGAGGCTGGGACTACGACCTGTTCGGCGGCCACATGACGGTGTCGACCACCGGCTTCGGCGCCTGCGGCGAGATTCCGATCATCGGCCTCGGCGGCGGCTTCGGCGCTCGCTGGGCCGGCGGCGCCGAGGCGTTCTGGGGTTGCGACCTCGCGCCGTACCGCGCGGCGCGTCCGGCGGATGCGCCGGCCACGCTGGCGATCCGTGCCGGCGTCAAGGCGCCGCGGACCGACGTGCTCCGCGGCCGCCTGCTGCTCGCCGGGCCCGAGGGTCATCTCCTCGACGTGCCCGCCAAGCGGGAGAAGGCGCTCATCACGGTGACCGGTGCCACGGCGCCGCCGCGCGTGTCGATCGTCGACACCGAGGGCAAGGTGCTCCTCTCGACGCCGGCCGACGGCTCCGACGCGCTCACGAAGGAGATGCTCGTGAAGGGCGATCCGGCTCAGAAGACGACGACCATCCTCTGGAAGGCGCCGCCGACGGGCAAGGTGTGGGTCGTCGAGCAGGCGCAGTCCTCGGCCGCGACGAAGGTCGACATGGCGCTGCCAGCGCCCGACCGCAAGCTGAACGTCTCGGTCGGCGGGTCCGGCCGCGCACGCACGCTGAACTGGAACATCACCCCGGCGCTCCAGCCGGGTGAGACCGTCTCGCTCGCCGAGGTCGGTGCCCAGGCGGGTACGCAGATCATCAACACCGCCAAGTCGACCGGCTCCGTGCCGTTCACGCCGCAGGGCGGCCAGGCGGGCAAGCGCACGATCGAGGCCACGATCTCGGCCGACGGGCTGCCGTCGACGAAGGTCGCGTCGGCGACCTACACCGCGCCGGCCCCGCCGGTTCCGTCGCGTCCGGCCTCGGTGGTGCTGCGCCGCAGCGCGTCCGGCGTGCTCGCCAAGTGGACCCCCGGCACCGGTGGTGGCGCGAAGACCGAGAAGTGGCGCGTGCTCGTGCGGGTGGCTCACACCCAGCGCAAGAAGCTCCTGGTGCTCGACGCGAAGCAGCGCACCGTGCGCATCCCCGAGGTCAACCCGGGCGACGCCGTGGCGGTCAGCGTCACCGGCGCGAGCGCGGGCGCGATCGAGGGTCCGGCGCGCGAAGCGATCGTGAAGGCGGGCCTGCGGGCCTCGACCGGACCGCTCTCGCTCGCCGCGACCGCCAAGCCGACGGACGTCGTCGTGAAGCGGATCGCCGGCGGCAAGCTGCGCGTGACGTGGAAGAGCGGCGGGGCCTTCGTGCGCGGCTGGTCCGTTCGCGTGAGCGGGGCGGCGAACGGTCGCCGCAAGGGCTCCGTGACGCTGCTGCGCACGGCCGGCAAGGACCACTCGGTCGACTTCGCGAACGCACCGGAGGGCGAGCTGCGCGTGAGCGTGATCGGCCGCCGGTTCCAGGGCAGCTCGACCCGCAAGGACGTCGTCTACCTCGGCGGCCGCACGAACTGACCGGCGGACGGGCCCGTCGGCGCCGGTTGCGGCGTCGGCGGGCCCTGGATCGCAACAAGACGCCGCTCGCTGTCGGACCGACCGGCCGAATCCATGGGCCGTGTTGACAGGCAACGCGCCGTCGCGGAGACTGCGCAGCGAGCGGTGGTGACCGTTTGCGCGCCGCACGGCGAGCAGCGGAGTTCCGCTTCCATGTCCCCACGTCCCTGGAGTCCCGATGCGGGAATCTCGTCCGTCCGCGTTCACGCGCCCCAACGTCGCCCGGATCGCCGCGAGCGTCGCCGTCCTCGCGGCGTTTTCCGGAGCCGTCACGACGGCCGCGCAGGCTCAGTCGGAGGCCCCGGTCGAGGTGTTGCTGAGCACGCCGTCGCCGTCACCCACGCCGCCCGCGCCCACCCCTCCGGTGCCCGCGCCGACGCCCGCGATCCCGCAGGCCCCGATCGTCAAGTCGCTCTCACCTGCGAACGGCCCGGCGGCCGGCGGCAACGAGCTCGTCATCGGCAACAGCTCCTACGGCCGCACGCACACCGTCACCATCGGCGGGGTGCCGGCGGAGATCGTCGGTCGGACGACCGTCAACAACGGAGAAGCCGGGACCCTCGAGACGGCGGTCACGGTCAAGGTTCCTGCAGGCACGCCCGGCACCACGGTCGATGTGATCCTCGACAACCGCACGAGCCTCACCCCGCCGTCCTTCGGTGGGATCTCCCTCCCGACCGAGCTCTCGAAGTACACGTACGACGCCGCGCCCGAGGAGCCCTCGACCGTCGACCTGGCCTACGGCCTCACCGGCAACGCCCTGTTCAAGACGCTCGCCAAGGGCGTCGTGCCGCTGAACGGCTCCGTGAAGGCGACGCTCGACACCGCGTCCGGCGCCTTCACCGGTGCCCTCGCGATCGACCCGGGCACCGCGAAGCTCAACGCGCTCGGGCTCATCCCGGTCTCCGCGAAGATCGCGATCGAGCCGACGGAGCCGCTCTCCGGCACGCTTACCGGCACCGATCTCGCGGCGGCGGCGAAGGTGCGCATCAAGCTCCCGTCGGTCTCGGTCCTCGGCATCCAGCTCGTCGGCGGGGCCAACTGCCAGGCCAAGCGGATCACGTCGGTCGTGCTCGCCTCGACCGATCCGTTCTCGCCGGCCGCGGGTGGACGGGTCGCTGGCACCTTCTCGCTCAGCGATCTCACCGGCTGTGGCGCGCTCACCAACCTCGTCTCCCCGCTCACCTCGGGCTCCGGCAACCTGCTCGCCGTGAACCTGACGCCGAAGGCGTAACGCCGAGCTGAAGGGCCCCGCCGGCGCTGGTTGCGGCGTCGGCGGGCCCTGCGGCGGTGAGCGGCCACTTTCCTTCGTTACAACAGCGGGAAATGGCCGCTCAGTCTGCTGTGCGGTGCTGAGCGGCCCGTTTCGCCCGTTACAACCGGACAAAATGGCCGCTCACCGCTGACGGGTCGGATGGTCCCCGGCGACCGGCTGTCACAAACCGCGCCTCCGGGGCAACAAACGACCGTGCGCGTCGACCGACTCACCGATGTCCAGCTGCTGCAGCGGGCCGTCGACCATGCCGACGGCGACGCCTTCGCCGAGCTGTACCGCCGTCACATCGACGCGGTCCTCGCGTTCCTGCGCCGCCGCGTCCCCACGCCGGAGCTGGCGCTCGACCTCGCCGCCGAGACGTTCGCGACGGCGATCGCGAGCGCGCATCGCTTCCGTGAGGAGGGCGAGGTCGCCGGGTGGCTGTACGGCATCGCGCGCAACAAACTGCTCGAGAGCCTGCGTCGCGGGCGGGTCGAGGATGCGGCCCGGCGCGCGCTGGCCCAGGACCCGCTGGTGGTGACCGAGGCCGATCTCGACCTCGTCGAGCTCCGCGCGATCGATGGTGCGGACGCGCTCGAGCGGGGGCTCGCGAAGCTGCCCGTGGAGATGCGCGAAGCGCTCCTGGCCCGTGTGGTGGAGGAGCGCGACTACGACGAGATCGCCGACGCGCTGCAGTGCAGCGAGCAGCTCGTGCGCCAGCGCGTGAGCCGAGGACTGAAGCGGCTGCGGGCCGCGATGGAGGCGACACGATGACGCTGCGATTCGCATTGGAGGCGACGCGATGAGCGTGCTCGACGACCTCGAACGGTCCCTCTCGCGGGCGGTCGACCGCGGCGCGGCCGCCGCGGAGGCGCCATCCCCTTCGGCCGCGCGGGCGCGCGGGCTGCGTCGTCTGCGGCCCCGTCGCGGCTGGCACGTGTTCCTCACGATCCTCGCCGCCGGTGGTCTCACGACCGGGGCGCTCGCGGCGACCGGCCAGCTCAAGGTGGTCTCGTCGAACGATCGCGGGAGCAACCCCAACTACATGGTCATGACGTTCCCCGGGTGGGACAGCGAGGCGACCGAGCAGCCGACGCTCCTGCCGATGCGGGTGAAG
>JAURVW010000490.1 GCA_030655275.1 Solirubrobacteraceae bacterium | reverse complement strand
GAGTCGTCCTCTGACGCTCGGAGGAACAGACGCCGGACGAAGAGCACGCCGAAAGCGGTCGGAGCTCCGGGTTCGTCGGTCATCGGGTTGACCTCGATGGCTAGGACGTCCTCGGCGACGAGCAATGGAGACGCTTCGATCTGCAGCTCGCTGAGCTGGGTGAGTGCTGCACGGACGTTGCTGCGTGTGGCCTCGGATCCCGGGGACTCGGGGTCAAGCAGGGTCTCGAGGTGTTCCTCGACCTGGGAGAGATGCATGCGGCAGCTTTGTCGATCGAGCGCTGCTCCGGCAAGTCTTCTGGTCCATCGAGCGTCCGACGCTCGGCGGCAGGAGCCGAGGCAACCCGTGTCCTAAACGACCGGGGCCGGTGGCCTTAGTTGTCGCGCTGTACCCACCTGAGCGCGGCTCATCAAGAGCCGGAGGCGTACGCTCGCCGGACGAGCCAATCGGAGGAGTCGGTTGTGGTCAGCCAACGCGCAGCAGTCGATCGGTTCATCAGGAAGGCGGTCGATCCGGTGCTGTCGCACACTGGCTTCGAGAGAGTCGGTGGTCGAGCCTGGGAACGGCGCACAGAGCAGCTCCGGCACGTCATCGCCGCCGAGGTTCGGAACGGGGTGCTCCGGTTCCAATGGGGAGTGGTGAGTGCGGAAGCAACGCCGTTCGTGTGGCGCACCGAGACCAAGTCGGGGAATGTCGGCGACGCGGTCCTGGCCAGTACGGTCCGCTCTTTTTCGACGCCTCCCGGCCGATCCAAGGTCGATCTCGACCTCGTCGCTACGGACAAGCAGCTCGAGATCGCTTCCGGCACCGTGCGCGCTGACCTTCAGGCTGCAGAGCTGCCCATGAGAGCGTTCACCACGCGGCGGGCGTTGAGGTCTTACCTTCTGGAAAACCGTGAGCTCAACGACCCACGAGATTTCGTCATCCCGTCTGGTCTGCCGCTCAAGCTCTACGTGGCTGCGGTCCTCGCGGCGCTCGACAAAGACAGAAGCGCGGTCGGGCTGCTTGAAGAGACCGAAGTGGCGATGCTCCCGCTCCAAGACGGGGAACCCACACAGACTCGGATGAAGCTGTTGCGAGACGCGGTCAAGAGCATCTGACCG
>JAURVW010001163.1 GCA_030655275.1 Solirubrobacteraceae bacterium | reverse complement strand
CGTGGAGCGCATCCGCCGTGCGCTGCCCTACGTGAAGCCCGAGAACGTGATCCTCGCGCCGGACTGCGTCATGAAGTATTTGCCGCGGGACGCGGCGGTGGGCAAGCTGCGCGCGATGGTCGAGGCGGCGAAGGTGCTGCGCCAGAAGCACGCCGCCTGAGTCACCACGCCATGCTGTTCGCCTTCCACCTCATCGACCGCCCCGACGGCGCCGCACTGCGCCAACGCGTTCGCCCCGAACACAAGGCCTACCTAGCGCAAGTCGCAGACCGCATCGCCTTCGCCGGCCCGCTGCTCGACGACGACGGCGAGACCATGCTCGGCAGCCTCCTCGTGATCGACTTCCCCGACCGCGCAGCCGCGTTCGCCTGGCAACTCGACGAGCCGTTCACGCGGGCTGGGTTGTATGCGTCTTCACAGGTGCATGTGTTCCGAAATCTGTGGGCGCAGAGGGTGGGGTTTCCGGGGGGTTGATGTCGAGCGAGACCGGTCGCGAGCGTCGATACCATGATCGAGCAGCATCGATCGATCATCCCCACACGGAGACCTCGCCATGACGCCCACGATCACCGCCTTCGAAAGCTCCCCCGACCGCGGCCAGGGCCTCGCGCGCGACATGCGCGTTCGCTGGGCGCTCGAAGAAGTCGGCCAACCGTACGACGTGCGCCTCGTCTCCTTCGCGGCGATGAAGGCGCCGCCGCACCTCGCGCTGCACCCGTTCGGGCAGATTCCGACCTACGAGGAAGACGAGCTCGTGCTTTTCGAATCCGGCGCGATCGTGCTGCACCTCGCCGAGCACCACACCGGCCTGCTGCCCGCCGAGCCGAACGCGCGGGCGCGGGCAATCACCTGGTTGTTCGCTGCGCTCAACACCGTCGAGCCGCCGATCCTCGAGCTGCAAAACTGCGAGATCCTGGAGAAGGACAAGGGCTGGTACGAGGAGCGCCTGCCGCTGGTCAAGGACCGTATTCGCGTTCGGCTGCGCGAACTCGCTGCGCGGCTTGCAGCAGACAAGTGGCTGGATGGTGGGTTCAGTGTGGGCGATTTGATGATGGCG
>JAURVW010001161.1 GCA_030655275.1 Solirubrobacteraceae bacterium | reverse complement strand
ACGGCAGCTGTTGTCCTGGCGATCGGCGCCAGTCGCGCTTTCGCGGCTCTCCAGATCGAGCCTGACTGGTTGTGGAGCGCCCCCACCGTGGCGGCAGCATTTGGTGCGCTCTACGCACTGCTCGAGCATCGCGCGTGGCGGTGGCGCTGGGTCCGAGCGCTCGGAATCGTGAATACCCCGGTGGTTGAAGGGGTCTACGTCGGGCGACTCCAGGCGCCGCCTTGGCGCCCTGGAGTGCCAGCTACGGACCGGCCGGCGACTGTTTCCATCCAGCAGACTTGGAAGACGATCTCCATCACGTTCGCGATCGACCAACCAGCGTCCTCGACATCCCGGTCGATGACCGCCGAACTGCTACGCCTCGGCCGCGACACCGCCCAGCTGACCTATACCTACACGAACAACGTTACGCCGGGCGTAGCCGACCCGGACATGCATGATCACGACGGCACCGCTCGCCTGGTGATCCTAGAAACCGGCGCCGCGACCGGTCGCTATTACAACTTCCGGGGGCGCCAAGGCTCGCTCACGCTTCAGCGATAGTTGATGATCAGCGCGGTCAGCGCCTGGGCGCTCGTGCGTGCCAGTCGCCACTCAGGCAATTCTGGTCCTGTGACGCCCTGGCGGCGTGCGCAACCCGTCAGACCCTGGAGCCCTCGGTGAAGTTTGAGCCCAAGCTGTCCCAGCAACTCGGCCCTGTTACCGCCTGGCGCCCGGCCGGGTGACGACGTCTCCGATACCGCCGTGTACAAGCCGCACGACGACGAGGACCAGTCAGACGCCGTCACTCGAGGCACGTCTTTCTGGGCGTTAAGTCGCGCCCGACGGGTCAGCGGAGCTCCACCAGCCGGTCGCCAGAATCAACAAGCTCGACGATCCGATCGATGAGCGGCTCGAACCACACGAGCAGGGCTGCGCGCCGAGTGTTGCCGATGCGGACCCAGACAACTGCAGGCGCTTCGCGACCGGTGGCGACCATGTCGGCAAGGTCTTCGTCCTTTGTCACGATGACAGCGCTGTGCTCGAGCGCGTAGCGCCAGAGGTCTTGATCGGGGGCGTCGGCGGGACCGATCTAGGTGACGTGCTCGGCCTCATGGCCGTGCTCGCGTAGGAGCCGCACGAGGGCCGGCGGCAGTTGCGCGTCGACCAAGAACCTCATGGGTTCACGAGGCGATGATGGCG
>JAURVW010001156.1 GCA_030655275.1 Solirubrobacteraceae bacterium | reverse complement strand
GTACTGGAACCTGCCCGACCAGCTCGTCGCACGGCTCGACGAGCAGTGGCAGAAGAACCGTCAGCTCTATCTCGATCGCGGCGGCGTGTCGATCCGCGCGAACGCCATGCTGATGGAGCTCCACGCCCTCGCCGCGCTCGCCGGCCACGAAGGCGCCTCGCGCCAGGACGCCCGCCTGCCCGGGCTCGTGAAGCTCTTCACCACCCCGCCGGTCGTCGTCTACAAGACCACCACGAAGCGCAGCACGGCGAGCTTCCCGCACACGCCGGCCTGGGAGAGCGTCTACCGCGCCGACAGCGAGAAGGCCGTCCTGCACCCATCCGCCGACGCGATCATCGCCCGCGCGCTCGCCGTCGCCTGGCGTGCCCGCGACGTGGCCGGACTGCCGCTCGAGGACAGCCAACGCATCCAGCAGGTGGTCGGGGCCGTGGCCCGCGGCTCCTGGTACAAGGCACCGAGCCGCGCCGAGAACCAGATCAACTGGAACAGCGACGTGTACGCCGCGAACCTCGAGGTGACCGGCGACCGTTCCAACCTCCCGGACTACCGCGCGCACCTGAAGTGGTTCGTCGACCACGCCTTCAAGATCGCCTACAAGCGCGGCAGCTCGAACCTCTCCCGCGGCTACGGGTTCCGCTACCTGCCGCAGTACGAGGGCGGGTCGGCGAACAAGGTCGACACCGTCGAGTACGCGAACCTCGTCCACTCCACGCTCGGCTTCTACGCGACCGCCGTGCGCGCCGGCATGCGACCGCTCCGCGGCGACCAGGTCGCCAAGCTCCGCGCCTGGTCGAGACACATCCTCTTCGGCACCTGGACGCACTCCGGCTACCTGAACTGGGATTCCGGCCTCGGGACGTCGCGGCGACACCTGCGCCAGTACTGGGCCTTTGCCCTCGATTCGCTCGTCCGCGCCTCCGGCCCGGGCGCGCTGCTCGGCACCTCGGCGGACCGTGCCTACGTGCGATACATCGCCGAGCAGGGCCTCGAGCTCTTCAAACGCAACGGCTGGGACGGGACCGGGCCGCTGCCGACGGCGACGAGCTTCGACGCCCCCAACGGCTTTCCGTCGGGCACGCGCAGTCCCTTGATCACGCCGCTGCGGTTCGCGGTGATCGCGGCGTCGCTCGACGTGCGCCTCCCTGCCACCGCGCCGCGCGCGATGGGCAACATGTACTCCCACGACAGCGAGTTCGGGCGCCTGGCGATCTCGACGCCGTCCTACAACCTCGCCGTGATCAAGCCCGTCTCGCAGGGCGAGGGTGGCCTGGAGCCCACGCGCCTGTTCGATGCTCGGCAGCGCCCGCTCACCGTGCTCGGCGCCGGCGGCTTCGGCGGCCCGTCGCCCGGCCTGCGGCTGCAGCGCTATGGCTCGACCGTCCTGGAGGACCAGCCCGGCACCCAGAAGGGCCGCGCCGTCCCGGGGATGTCGGTGGCCGGCAACCGCCGCAACCGCTCGGGGCTGTTCAAGACGATGAAAGCCGGTGGGACCATGCGGGCCGGCTCGGCCTCCATCGCCGCCGAGCACACCTTCGCCCGCGACGCGATCGAGACGAAGTACAAGGTGAGCCGCGGGGCCGCCACCTCGATCACCATGCGGATGCCCGTATGGGGGCGCGAGAGCACCGTCGACCTCCTGCGCGGCGCGCGGGTGAGCGGCAAGCGGATCATCCGCACGAGCGGCGCGATCCTGATCCGCGGCACCACCTCGGACGGCGGCGTGATGCTCGTCGCGTTCCGCGGCATCCCGAACCGCGCGTCGATCGTGGTGGTCCGGCACGACAAGAGTTCGCGGGCCCCGCAGGGTGCGCGTGAGCTGCGCATCACGTTCAAGGCCGATAAGGGCATGACGCTGGAGCGACGCATCGCCGTCGTCGCCGCGGCGCCCGATCGCTGAAAGCGGCGCTGAGCAGGCAAGTCGCTGGTGTGAAGGGCCTGTGACCGGACACACGAGCTTCACCGGACGCCGCGGGCGCCGTGGGACGGTGCCCTCGTGGACTTCGGCGAAGACCTTCCTACGCTCCCCTCGGCCCTGCGGGCGCTCCCGCCGCTGCCGGCGGAACCGGAGCCACGGCCCGTCCCGCGGCGTCGCCGGACCGATCGCCGCACCGCCGAACGGCTGCCGTTCGTGGTCGC
>JAURVW010001155.1 GCA_030655275.1 Solirubrobacteraceae bacterium | reverse complement strand
CGTCGACGGCGGCGCCACGCTCGGCGCCTGACCATGGCCACCACGATGACCCCCGCATCACCCTCAGCCACCACGCCTACGCACGTCGGACCGACCGACCTGCTGGCCCGCTACCGCCCAGGCTCGAGCAGTTTCTTCGCCTCCCCCGGCGGCCAGGCGCTCCTCGGCGAGGGCGTCGCCGCCGTCCTGCCGGCCTGGGCGACCGGCGCCTCCCGGGCCGAGCGGGTCGCGGCCCTGCTCGACGACGCCGCCCACTCCGGCCACCCGGACGCCGTCGCCATCGGCGCCCTGCCGTTCGACGAGGACCTTCCTGCACGGATCGTCGTCCCGGCGTTCGTGCGCCGCGGCCCCACCGCCCAGCTCACCGGGCCGGCCGGCGCGGTACGACCGATCACGGCGGGCGCCGTGTCGCTGCGCCCCGTCACGAGCCACGAGGGATTCGTCGCGAGCGTGGCCCAGGCGGTCGAGGAGCTCGGGCGCGGCGACCTGCGCAAGGTCGTCCTCTCGCGCGCGCTGCAACTCACCGCGAGTGCGCCGATCGATCCCGCGACCCTCCTGCGCAACCTGATCCGCTCGGAGCCGAGCGCCTACACCTTCGCGATCGACCTCCCGCGTGCCGTGAGCCGGGCCGACGAGGGCTATCCGGCCCGCCCGACCCGCACCCTGCTCGGCGCGAGCCCCGAGCTCCTGCTGCGCCGCCGCGGCTCGCGCGTCGAGACCTCTCCGCTGGCCGGATCCGCGCCGCGACATCCCGACCCACGTGAGGACGAGCGCCGCGGCCGGGCCCTCGCGGAGTCCGCGAAGGATCTCGGCGAGCACGCCGTCGTCGTGGAGGCGATCGGCGACGCCCTCGGTCCGCTCTGCAGTGAGCTCAGCGTGCCCGCGCAGCCGTCGCTCGTGCGCACGGGGACGATGTGGCACCTGGGCACCGAGATCACCGGCTGCCTGCGGGATGACCTCTCCTCGCTGCAGGTCGCCCTCGCGCTGCACCCGACGCCGGCGATCTGCGGCACGCCGACCGGGGCGGCGCGCGAGGCGATCGCGCGCCTGGAGCCGTACCGCCGCGACTTCTACACGGGGCTCGTGGGCTGGACCGACGCCGCCGGCGACGGCGAGTGGGCCGTCACGATCCGCTGCGCGCACGTGGAGGAATCCGGCGTGCGGGTCTACGCCGGCGCGGGGATCATGGCCGACTCCGACCCCCGGTCCGAGCTCGAGGAGACCGCGGCGAAGGCTCGGACCCTCCTGCGCGCCATGGGCATCGACGCCGAGCCGGAGTTCTCCGCATGACCGTCGGGCGCCCACGGATCGACGTGGTCGGCTCGGCCGACGTTCCGACGTGGCCGGAGGCGATCGCCGCCGAGTACCGGGCTCGCGGCTACTGGACCGGCCAGACCTTCAGCGACCTCCTGCGCGAGCGGGCGGCCGCCCACCCCGATCGCGAGGCGGTCGTCGGGGCCGACGAGCGCCTCACCTACGCCGAACTCGACCGCCGCGCCAGCGCCCTGGCCGGCGGGCTCGCCTGGATCGGCGTGCATCGCGGCGACCGCGTGGTCGTGCAGCTGCCCAACGAGGCGGTCTTCGTCGAGGTGCTCTTCGCCTGCTTCCGGCTCGGCGCCATCCCGATCCTCGCGCTGCCGGCCCACCGCGCGAGCGAGCTGACCCATTTCGCGGCCCACAGCGAGGCCGTCGCGATCATCACCTCCGACGCACGCTCGCGCTTCTCCTTCGCCGGACTCGCCGACGAGGTGCGTGCCGCGGTGCCGTCCGTGCGCGAGGTCGTCGTGGCCGGGGAGCCGCTCGAGGACCAGCGGTCGCTCGACGAGCTGCGCGGCGCGACCCCGCTGCCCGAGCTCGCCGCGAAGAGCGGCCCGTTCGGTCGTGATCTCGCCCTGCTCCAGCTCTCCGGCGGCACCACCGGCGCGTCGAAGCTGATCCCGCGCACGCACGACGACTACCTCTACAGCGTGCGCGCGAGCGCGCAGATCTGCGAGCAGGACGGCGACAGCCGCTACCTCGTCGTGCTGCCCGCGGGCCACAATTTCCCGCTGTCGTCGGCCGGGATCCTCGGCACGATCGAGTCCGGCGGCACCGTCGTGATGTGCCCGAGTCCCGACCCCGCGACGGCCCTCGGCCTGATCGAGACCGAGCGCATCACGGTGACCGGCCTCGTGCCGCCCCTGGCGATCGCCTGGCTCGAGGCGCTCTCCGGCAGCAGCCGCGACGTGTCGAGCCTGCGGCTCCTGCAGGTCGGTGGGGCCAAACTCGATGCCGAGGTCGCGCGTCGCGTGGAGCCCGCCTTCGGGTGCCGGCTGCAGCAGGTGTTCGGGATGGCCGAGGGCCTCGTGAACTACACGCGTCCCGAGGATCCGCTCGAGACCGTGATCGCGACGCAGGGTCGGCCGATGTCGCCGGCCGACGAGGTGCGCGTGGTCGACGAGCACGATCGCGACGTCGCCCCCGGCGAGTCCGGTGCCCTCCTCACGCGCGGGCCGTACACGATCCGCGGCTACTACCGGGCGACCGAGCACAACCGCACCGCCTTCACGAGCGACGGCTTCTACCGCACCGGCGACCTCGTCCGGCAGGCGCCGAGCGGCCACCTCGAGGTGGTCGGCCGCGCGAAGGAGCAGATCAACCGCGGCGGGGAGAAGGTCGCCCCGGCGGAGGTCGAAGGGCATCTGCTCGCGCATCCGTCGGTGCTCGACGCGTGCGTGGTCGGCGTCCCCGACGCAGCCCTCGGTGAGCGCACCTACGCGGTCGTCGTGGCGCGCGGCGAGCAGCCGACCCCGGCCAGCCTGCGCAAGTTCGTGCGCGAGCGCGGCGTCGCCGCCTTCAAGGTGCCCGACCGCATCACCTTCGTCCCCGAGTTCCCGACGACGGGCGTGGGCAAGGTGAGCCGCCGGGAGCTGCGCACCCTGCTCGCCGCACAGCTCACCGATGCCTCGGCGGCCTCGGCGGCCGCCACCCCAGTCTCTTCCGCCCCCACCACCGACGACTCCGGTCGCTGACCCCGAGGATCCACCATGGCCCTTCCTGCCATCGCGCCGTACCCCATGCCTGGTGCCGCCGACCTCCCCGAGGGGCGCGCACCCTGGATCGCCGACCCCAAGCGGGCCGCGCTGCTCATCCACGACATGCAGGAGCACTTCGTCGGAGCGTTCCAGCGTGACCAGGAGCCGGTGCCGGCCCTCATCGCCAACATCTCCGCGCTGCGCGACCGCGCCCACGCGCTCGGCATCCCGGTGATCTACAGCGCGCAACCGCCCGGCCAGAGCCGCGCCCAGCGCGGCCTGCTGCAGGACTTCTGGGGCGACGGCATCTCCGCCGACCCCGCCGACGCCGCGATCATCGCCGAGCTGACGCCGGCCGCGGGCGACATCCAGCTCACGAAGTGGCGGTACAGCGCCTTCGTGAAGACGAACCTCCACGACGAGCTCCGCGCCTACGGCCGCGACCAGCTCATCATCACCGGGATCTACGCCCACATCGGCTGCCTCATGACCGCCGCGCAGGCCTTCATGGAGGAGGTCGAGCCGTTCCTCGTCGCCGACGCCCTCGCCGACTTCTCCCGCGCCGACCACGACCAGGCCTTGGGCTGGGCGGCCCGCCGCTGCGCCGCGACCCTCACGACCGAGACGCTCCTCTCGCGGCTGGAGGGGGCGGATTCTATAAGCGCGAACGAAGCGTCGGCCGGCATGGACGCGCCGTCGCCCGCGCCCCTGAGCGCCGCCGAGGTGCGCGCGCGGCTGGCCGTCCTCACCGACGAGCCGCTCGACGACTTCACCGACGAGGACGACCTCAGCGACGCCGGCATCGACTCCATCCGGCTGATGGGCGTGATCACGGAGTGGCAGCAGGCCGGCTACGCGGTCACGTTCGAGGAGCTCGCCGAGGAGCCGACGATCGCCGCGTGGACCACGCTGCTCGCTCGCGGCGCCGCCTCGGTCGCCTCCGCCCGCTGATGACGGGCGGCGGCAGCTGGCCGCTCACCGGGGCCCAGCAGGGCGTCTGGCTGGCGCAGGCGCTGGCCCCCGCGGACCCGATCTACAACACCGCCGACGCCGTCGAACTGACGGGCGCCGTCGACGAGGCCGCGCTGGCCGCGCAGATCCGGCACGTGCTCGACGGCGCGGAGGCGCTGCACGTGGTGTTTGTCGAAGGGCCGAGCGGGCCGCGGCAGCTCACTCGCGAGGATCGCGACTGGCCGCTGCCGGTGCTCGACCTGCGTGGCGAAGCCGATCCCCGCGCGGCCGCCGAGCACTTCATGCAGACCGACCTCCGCACGCCCGTCGACCTGGCCCGCGACCGGCTCTTCGCCACCGCGCTGCTGCGGACGGGCGAGACGGCGTGGACGTGGTACCTGCGGATCCACCACATCGCGACCGACGCCTACGCGACGGCCCTGCTGATGAGACGGGTCGCCGAGCGCTCCGTGGCAGGAACCGACCCGAAGGCGCCTCTGAACCTTGCTGGGATCGACGCGCTCGTCGCCGCCG
>JAURVW010001152.1 GCA_030655275.1 Solirubrobacteraceae bacterium | reverse complement strand
ACGGTGTCGACGACGGCGTCGCCGTCGTCGCCGACCGCCTCGCCATCCGCCAGGGCACGACGCGCCGCGGCGGCGTCACCGGCTAGCGCCGAGCGGGTCCGCGCCGCGCGGCGCCCGACCCGTCTCCACGCGCTCTCGCGCAAACGGACCACGGTCCCGGTAGCTCGTAGCTACCGGGACCGTGGTCCGTTTTGCGTCGGTCGCCCGCCCGTCGGTTCTCAAGCATGCGTCGGTTGCCCGCCCGGCAGGTTCGTGGACGCGCCGGCGCTATTTTCGCGCGCCGCCGCCGACCTGCATCGACCGCGTGTTTCGCGGTCCGTTCACGGGCGCGGGCTAGGGTCGAGACCATGGCCGAAGAGCGAGACCCCACCGAAGACGTGACCGGCACCAGCGAGCCGGCGACGCCGCACGAGTACGTCGACAATGCGCGAGCCGATGGCGGCGCACGCGACATCGTCGGCGCCAGTTCCGACGACGCTCGTGCGAGCACCGACGGCGTGTACGACGAGGAGCAGCTCGCCGACCCGGCCTTCCAGGCCGTGATCGAGGGCGGCGGCGGAGTCTCCGAGGGCTTCGAGCAGGCCGAGGCGGCGCTCGTCGCCAACGCCACCGACAGCGAGGGCAGCACGCGCGACATCCTCTTCGACGCGATCGACGAGGGCGACGGCGACGACCCCGAGAACTTCGGTGAGGGCGACAGCGTCAAGGAAGCCGACGACGACTGATCGTCGGGCCTCGTCCCGCGCCGACCGAGCGCCGGCCGGTTTCGGCGCCGCCCGAACGCAACGCCGCCGCGGTGCCCGTGGCGGTCGCGCGTCGGGACGGCCGACAGAGTGATCGCCCGGTGCACGAGAACGCGTACGTCGGGCGTGGGTCCTACAGTGCAGTCGTTCTCACCTCCGCAAAGGCGCCCGCATGGTTCCCTTCGATGAAACCCCCGAAGACGAAGAAGACGACGATCTCCCCGCTCCTGACCTGAGCGCGATCTTCGGTGGCGCCGGCGACGACGACGATGACGATCCGGTCGCGGACAAGCTCGCGACCGACTCCCTCGACGCCCTGCGCGACGAGGAGCTGACGGGCCCGCCCGGCGCCTCCGTCGACACGCCGATCGACCCGGCGAAGGCCGCGATCATCGAGGCGACCGGCGAGGACGACGAGGACGACGACATCGAGGATCTCGAGGAGCTCGAGCGTGATGGCTTCGGCCGCGAGCGCGACTTCGGCTTCGACTCGATCGACGAGGAAGAGGAAGAGGAGGACGACGACTACTAGGTCGTCGTCGCCGCAAGCCGTCGCCCACGAAGCGACGGCCCAGGCGGTACCTCGCTAACATCTCCCGCTCTGCGCCCGTAGCTCAGCTGGATAGAGCGTCGGTCTACGGAACCGAAGGTCAAAGGTTCGAATCCTTTCGGGCGCGTGACGAGAAGCCTCGCGAAAGCGGGGCTTTTCTCGTTCTCGGGGGTGTTGGCGCGCGGTGGGTCTCAGGCGACGGAGAGGCCGCGAGCCGCGGGTGGTCTTCGTCGACCACGGCGGGACTAGCCGGCCAGGCGCGCCTCCGTGAAGTAGTTCGCCTCGATGTCGTCGAGCAGGAGCGGGCCGGTCGGCTGCCAACCCAGGCGCTGCTGCGTGAGGGCGCTGGACATCGGGTTGTCGAGCTGCGAGAAGCCGGCGAGGAACGAGAGGTACTGCCCCGCTTCATCGGGCGCGACGCTCTTCGCGGGCAGGCCGGTGCCCTCTGCGATGGTCTCGGCGATCTCGCGGAACGGGACGCCCTCTTCGCCCGTGCCGTGGAAGCGCGATCCGGCTTCGCCCTGCTCGAGCGCCAGGCGGTAGAGGACGGCGGCGTCGAGGGTGTGGACGCCGGGCCAGCGGGCGTCGCCGTCGCCGACGTAGGCCGCGAAGCCTGCCTTGCGCGCGAACCCGATCAGCGCCGGGACGAACCCCGCGAGGTCGAGATAGCTGTGGACCGACGGGGCCAGCCGGATCACCGAGGCGCGCACGCCGCGATCGGCCAGGCCGAGCGCAAGCGTCTCGGCGGCCGCCCGCGGGCCGCCCAGGGCGGCCTCGTCCTCGGTGCCGGCGTGGTCGT
>JAURVW010001107.1 GCA_030655275.1 Solirubrobacteraceae bacterium | reverse complement strand
TCGACCATCAGCGGGCCGTCGGGGGTCGTCCCGGCCCAGGCCGCGGGCGGGCCGACGACGTGCACGCCCGGCTCGGCGAGGTGGAGGGTCTGCAGGATCGTCTCGCGGTGCTGCTCCTCGTGCTCGATGAGGAGGTCGACGAGGAAACCGTCGCGCAGCAGCGGGTTGGGCGACGAGGGCGAGAGGTCGAGCGACGGCAGCGCGGCGAAGAGTGCTTCGTCGACCTGCGCGAGATAGTCGCGAGCGCCGGCGTAATCGAGCAGCTCGAGTGCACCGCGGCCGGCGCGCGGCGTCTCGCCGGCGTCGTAGGTGACGGCGAGGTCCTCGCGCAGGAGCGGACGATCCAGCACCTCGGCGAGCCACAGGTCGATGAAGGCGCCGATGTGGGCGAGGTCCCAGACGATGGGGGAGAGGAGCGAGCTGTGGACGCGTTCGAGGTCCGCGGCAGAAACGTTCCCCAGTGCGGACAACGTGCGTTGCCGGGTGCGGATGAAGCGGTCGATGTCGTCCGTTCGGAGGGCTCGATCGGTGCTCTGCTGCGAGGCGGGCTTCACTGCGAACGAAGCTACTCCGATCGTCACATCAGA
The DNA here is from genome assembly GCA_030655275.1 of Solirubrobacteraceae bacterium. GTDB lineage: Bacteria > Actinomycetota > Thermoleophilia > Solirubrobacterales > Solirubrobacteraceae > JAGIBJ01. The sequence goes on along the minus strand of JAURVW010001107.1, from coordinate 17,629 downwards.
CATCACGGTTCGGTGAAACACCTGACCTGAACGTCCCTCGTTCGTGGGACTCCGCCTCGGCCGGCGACCGGTCATCCGCGGGCGCGCAGCCGCCGTCTCACGGTCTCGGGCGGGGCGCGAGCATCCTCGATGCCGCGGGCGGCCGGGAGTAGCGTCCAGCGAGGCCGCGCCACGACCTCAACGTTCGGCGCCCCTGCCTGAGGAGGCACACATGCTCAAGGGATTCCGCGACTTCCTGCTTCGCGGCAATGTCGTCGACCTCGCCGTCGCCGTGATCATCGGCACGGCGTTCTCCGCCGTGGTGGCGTCGCTCAACAAGGACGTCATCACCCAGCTCATCGCGGCCGTCGGTGGGGTGCCGGACTTCTCGAAGGAGACGTTCTCGGTCAACGGGACTCCGATCGGCTACGGCAAGCTGATCACCACGATCATCAACTTCGTGATCGTCGCGGCGGTCGTGTACTTCGCGGTGATCGTCCCGATGAACCGAGCCCTCGAGCGGTTCAACAAGCAGGACGAGGTCGACGAGACCGCCGCCACCCTCACGAAGGACCAAGAACTCCTCATCGAGATCCGCGATGCGCTGAAGGCAGGCAAGACGCTCTAGCTGCGGGTCGGCCCGAGACAGGGCTCGGGCTGCTTTCCGAGCTGCCGGACGCGTAGGCCCGCCCGGCGCAGGTCGATGCAAAAGTTCTGTGACGAACGAAGATGCCCCGGCGTAGTAGGGGCATGAGCGAGACTCTCAGCGCGACGATGGCCCGGACGCGCCCACCCACATTGGAGTTCGACGCGTTGTACCGCACGGCGTGCGCGGACGTGTACGCCTACGTGCGATCGCTCGTGGGTGATGCCGCGACGGCCGACGACGTGACGGCGCAGGCGTTCGAGCGGGCCTACCGCAAGCGCCGCAGCTTCGACGCGCGCCGCGGAACGCCTCGACAGTGGCTCTTCACGATCGCCCGCAACGCCAGCCTCGACGAGCTACGCCGCCGCAAGCGCGCCGCCACCCCACTCGCCGACGCCGGCGTGAAGGTCGCCGCTCCCGCCGCCTCCACCGAGGCCGACGATCGCGCCGACGCCGTGCGCGCGGCCATCGCGTCGCTCCCGCCTCGCGAGCGGGACCTCATCGCACTGAAGTTCTACGCCGGCCTCTCCAACGCTGAGATCGGCGCCACCCTCGGCATCTCCGAGACCAACGCGGGAACCCGCGTCCACCGAGCCCTCAGCAGCCTTCGGGAGGCATGCTCATGATCCGTTCCGACCAGACCCCGGAGTCCGGCGCCCCGCTCGATCCGAAGGTGATCGCGGAGCTCGACCAGCTCGATGCCGCCCTGCGCGGTGAGGCGGTCACCGACGAGGCGCTTGCGCAGCTCGTCCGCGACGTGCAGGCCCAGGCGCCCGAGATGCCGACCGCGCTGCGGACGCAGCTCAATGAGGATGTCGCCGCGGGCTTTCCGCGCTTCGGCAAGGCCGGAGCCGATCGGGCCGAGCGCCGTCCGACGGCAACGAAAGCGCCCCGCGTCGGCTGGCGCGTCTTCGGCGGCATGGCGGCCGTGGCGACGGTCTGCTGCGTGATGGTGGTCGGGCTGGCCACGATGGATGGAGACGACAGCTACACGACCTCGTCGGAGTCGCTGCCCGAGCTCGCGGCCGCGCGGCCGTCAGGACCGTCCGACTCCGCGTCTCCGCAATCCGCGGATCCCGCCGCCCCTGACCTCGAGCGATCCAGCCGTGACGGTTCTACCGGGAGCGGCTCTTCAGGTGCTGCGGCGCCGAGCGAACTCGACCAGGCGAGCGGGGCGTTGGACTCGGCGACCACCCAGAAGCTCAAGCCCTCAACCGCAACCCCCGCCAGCGGCCGTCGGCGGGTCGAGCAGTCGGTCGAGATGTCGGTGCGCGTGAAGTCCGGCGGGCTCGACGAGGCTGCCGGCAAGGTCGGCGACATCACGCGGCGCGCAGGCGGTTTCGTCGCCGACTCGGAGGTGTCGATGCGAACGCGAGGCGCTGGCTCCGCGACGTTCACGCTCCAGGTCGCCTCCTCCAAGCTCGACGCGGCGATCGGCTCACTCTCGGACCTCGGCACCGTGACGCGACAGGACCAGCAGTCCGTCGACATCACGAGCTCGTTCGACACCGCGAACCAGCGCCTCGGCGACGCCAAGGCCGTGCGCAAGGCGTTGCTGCGATCGCTCGACAAGGCCGACTCGGCCGGCGCGATCGCCGCGCTGCGGACCCGCATCGCCGACAACCGTAAGACGATCGCCGGGCTCGAGTCCGAGATCCTGCAGCTCGACCGCCGCACGAACCTCACGACGATCGGGCTCTCGCTGAACGCGCCTTCCGGCGACGCCCCGTCCGGTGACGACGACGGCCGGTGGACCATCGGAGATGCCCTGGGCGACGCCGGCAGCGTGCTCGGCACGGTCGGTGGCGTCCTCATCGTGGCCATCGCGGTCCTGCTGCCCTTCGCCCTCATCGGCGGACTCGGCTGGAGCGTCTACCTCGTGCGCCGCAAGCGCGCGCGGGATGGAGCGCTCGACTGATCGACCTCAGGGGTTGAACGCATGAGGCCCGGCCCGCGCGAGTTGCGCGGGCCGGGCCTCAGCTCGTCGGGGTCGAACGTCGCGATCCACCCCCGCCGAGGGGGAGATCTCGACGTTCGGCGACGGACGTGCTCGCTAGGAGGTGCGGGCCGCGCGATCGGCGAGATCGTGCAGCGTCTCCGCCGGCGAGCCGTCGGTCGTGACGAGCACGACCTTGCGTCCGACGCTCGTGAGCGTGTTGTAGTCGCCCAGGGCCTGCGCGTGCGCAAGGGTGCGGAAGCCGTAGCCCGAGCCCGGGATCTCGACATCCGGCGTGGCCACGTCGACGACGATCAGGAACCGTCCCTCGTCCGGGCCGCCCTTGTGGTACTGGCCGGTCGAGTGCAGGTACCGCGGGCCATACCCGTAGGTGACCGCGGAGCCGGTGGCGTCGCGGATCGCGCCCTGCAGTCGCTGCGCCGCCTGGTCGACCGACGGACTCGGCGCGAGGTAGCCCAGGATGCCCACGAAGCCGGGCGCCGCGAGGCCGTCGAGCAGGTCGGCGATCGCCTCCTTCGGCGTGACCCCCGGCAACGGGATCTCATGCTCGGAGCGGGCGAGGACGGCGAGGGTCGCGTCCTTGGCCTGCTGCACGTTGGGCTGATCGAACGGGTTGATCCCCAGACGCCAACCGCACACGGCCGTGGCGAGTTCGGTCAGGAAGAACACCGAGCCCAGACCGAGCGGGCCGTCCGTGTCGATCGTGGCGACGGGCGCATCGGCGGCGGCGAGCCGGCCGGCCGTCTCGTCGAGCGAAGCCGACGGCTTCTGCGTGTCGCGGATGCGCAGCACCAGGCGGTCGCCGCCGAAGCGCGCGGATCCACCGGTCGGTTCGCCGGCGACGGGCAGGAGGCCCTTGCCGTGCTTGCCGGTCGACTCGGCGACGAGCTGCTCGAGCCAGAGCTCCACGCCACCGAGGGAGGCATCGGCGAGGATCGTGAGCTTGTCGCGGCCGGCCTTGGCGGCCTCGGCCATCACGAGGCCGAGCGCGAGTGCATCGTTGCCTTCGAGCGCGGCATCGTGGCTGGCCTCCGCCGAGGCGGCGCCGCTGTCGAGCAGTTCCGCGGCATCGAAGCCGGCGACGGCCGCGGGCGTGAGACCGAACGCGGTCAGTGCGCTGTAGCGGCCGCCGACCTCGGGGTCACCCAGGACGATGTCGCGGAAACCACGCTCCTTTGCGAGCGCTTCGAGTGCCGAACCGGGATCGGTGATCACGGCAAAGGCGTCGGCGCGATGCCCGAACTGCTCCCAGAGGAGTTCGAGCTGGCTGCGCGTCTCGGTGGTGCCGCCCGACTTGGAGGCGGCGATCACGAGCGTGTGCTCGGGATCGAGCCCGGTGAGGGCCTCGAGCACCGCGGCGGGAACGGTCGAGTCGAGCACACGGAGCTCGGGGGCGCCCGGGACCGCCGGGAACGCCCGACGCAGCACCTCCGGAGCAAGGCTCGAGCCGCCCATGCCCAGGACGATCACGACCCGGTCGCCACGCTCACGCGCGCCGTCGGCGAGCGCCTGCAGCTGTGGCAGGAGCGCTCCGCTGCGCTCGGGCACGTGGAGCCAACCGAGGCGGTCGGCGACCTCGGGCTGGCCGGCCGGACCGAAGACCGTGTCGTCGCCGGCCCAGATGCGCTCGATGATCCGCTCGGCGACCGCCTCCTCGCCGGCAGCGCGAACCGCCTCGTCGATGAGCGGAGGCAGCGCCAGGGACAGCGTCGCTGCGTGGGCGGTCATGCGTTGGCCTTCGTGGCCGCGAGGCGCTTCTCCTCGACGGTCGCGAGCAGCTCCTTCATCGGCACCTCGAACTTCTCGATGCCCTGCTTGAGGAGCGTCTTGGTCACGTCTCCGAGATCGATGCCCGCGGCCTCGAGCGCCGCGAGATCGGCGGTCGGATCGATCGCTGCGGTCCCAGCCACGATCGTCGCGCTCTCGGCCGTCGCCTCGACCGTGGCGAGTGGCATCGTGTTGACGGTCTCGGGAGCGATGAGGGCGTCGACGTACTTGGTGCTCTTGTAGGCGGGATCCTTGACGCCGGTCGAGGCCCAGAGCGGGCGCTGCGGACGGGCACCGGCTGCTTCGAGCTTCGCGAAGCGCTCGCCCTTGCGCATGTCGAGGAAGAGTTGGTACGCCGCGCGGGCGTTGGCGATCGCGGCCTTGCCCTTCAGCACGGGCGCCTCGGGCTTGCCCTCGAGACGGCTGTCGACCTCGCTGTCGACGCGCGACACGAAGAACGACGCCACCGATTCGACGGCCACGTCCTTGCCCTCCTCAAGGCGACGCTCGAGCGCCTTCAGCCAGGCTTCGATCACCGCACCGTACGACTCGGTGCTGAACAGCAGCGTCACGTTGACGTGGATGCCCCGGTACAGGGCCTCCTCGATCGCCGGCAGGCATTCCTCCGTGCCGGGGATCTTGATCATCACGTTGGGGCGGTCGACCCGCGCGTTGTACTCGATGGCCTGCGCGATGGTCTTGTCGGAGTCGTGCGCGAGATCGGGGTCGACCTCGAGCGAGACGAAGCCGTCGGCGCCGCCGGTCGCGTCGTACACGGGGCGCAGCACGTCGGCGGCGTCGCGTACGTCCTGGGACGCGATCGTCTGGTAGATCGAGCGGGCGTCGTGACCGTCGGCCGCGAGGGTGGCGATCTGCTCGTCGTACTCGTCGCTCTTGAACGCTTCACCGAAGATCGCCGGGTTGGTGGTGACGCCGTGCAGGACGTACTCCTCGCGCCACCCCTCGAGGGTGCCGCCGGTGAGGTACGACCGCTTCAGCGAGTCGAGCCACACGGCCACGCCGGCGTCGGTGAGGGCTTGGAGATTGGCGTTCGGGGCGGTGCTCATGAGGACCTCCGGTCGGAGTACGGGAAGAGGTGGGCCTAGGAGATGGCCTTGGGAGCGTCGAGCGTGGTGGCGGAGAGGCCATCCCGCTCGATGTCCAAGACCTTGTTCAGGCGGCGGACGTGACGCTCCTCGCCGGAGAACTCGGCTCCGAGGAAGGCGTCGATCAGGTCGACGGCGACGTTCTCGCCGACCACGCGCGCGCCCAGGCAGAGCACGTTCGTGTCGTCGTGCGTGACGCACTGCGCGGCCGTGTAATGGTCGTGCGCGCAGGCCGCGCGGATCCCGTCGATCTTGCAGGCCGCGATCGACACGCCGGCGCCGGAGCCGCAGATCAGGATGCCGCGATCGGCGTCACCGGCCACGACGGCCTGGCCGACCGCAAAGGCGATGTCGGGGTAGTCGCCACTCCAGCCGAGCACCGTGGATTCGTGCCCGTTGGCGCCGATGGCCGCGATGGCGGCCTCGAGCAGCGGCTGTCCGGCGTGGTCGACGGCGACGGCGATCTTCATTGCGGCGACTGTGCTCCCGGGGTGGGGACGAAAGGAGGGGATCCACCCGGGCCGAGCATCGCATAGCGCGCGACGGTGCGCCCTCGCCCGCCGTCCGCTCCGGCCCGTCCACGGACCACGGTCGTCCGGTCCGCGGCTGCGGAGGCGTTGCGCGAGGGTCTGTCCACGCTCTCGACCCTAGGGCGTTCGCCAGCGTCCCTGGGCAGATTCCGTGAAACGGCCGGTCGCCGCGCGGCCCCGGAATGCGGCTCATCACGCCCCCGGGGCCCACCGGGCCGGTAGGCTCCGGCGGCCCTTCGCACGCGCGAGTGTTCGTGCGGCCGCCGACCTCGGTGGCCGCCACCCGCGCAAGTCGTCCACACACGGAGACCCCTCTCGATGTCCAGCACCGCACCCGATCGCAACCTCGCGCTCGAGCTCGTCCGCGTCACCGAAGCCGCCGCGCTCGCCTCCGCCCGCTGGATCGGCCGTGGCGACAAGGAAGCCGCCGACCAGGCCGCCGTCGACGCCATGCGCGGCGTGCTCGGCACCATCGCGATGGACGGCCTCGTCGTCATCGGCGAGGGCGAGAAGGACGAAGCCCCGATGCTCTACAACGGCGAGCAGATCGGCGACGGCACCCCGCCGCAGGTCGACATCGCCGTCGACCCGCTCGAAGGCACCACGCTGACCGCCAAGGGCATGCCGAACGCCCTCGCCGTCATCGCGCTCGCCGAGAAGGGCTCCATGTTCGACCCGGGCCCGTGCGTCTACATGGAGAAGCTCGCCGGCGACTCCCAGATCGCCGACCTCCTCGACCTCGACCGCCCGATCGAGGAGACGTGCAAGCTCGTCGCCGAGCGCCGCGGCGTCTCGATCAACGACATCACCGTCGTCGTCCTCGACCGCCCCCGCCACGTCGACACGATCAACAAGATCCGCTCCGTCGGCGCCCGCGTGCGCCTCATCTCCGACGGCGACGTCGCCGGCGTCCGCCGCGCCCTCTCCGACCGCACCAACGTCGACCTCCACAGGGGCATCGGCGGCACGCCCGAGGGCGTCCTGGCGGCTGCAGCCGTCAAGTCGATCGGCGGCGAGATCGTCGGCCGCCTCTGGCCGCGCAACGAGACCGAGCGCCAGGCGGCCCTCGACGCCGGCTACGACCTCGAGAAGCAGCTCAAGAGCGACGACCTCATCACGAGCGACAACTGCTTCTTCTCCGCCACCGGCGTCACCGGCGGCGACCTCCTCGAAGGCGTCCGCTACGTCGGCTCCGGCAAGGCGACCACGGAGTCGCTCGTCATGCGCAGCCGCTCCGGCACCGTCCGCCGCATCAAGGCCACGCACGACCGCGCGAAGATGACCGAGCTCTCCGGCGGAAAGCTCTCCTAGTCGCGACTCGCCGCCAGGGCTATTTGGCCTTGGCGGCTTCCTTCGCCTCGCGGCGTTCGTCGAGCCGGATGCCCAGCTCCTTCGGCCACTGCGCAAACCGTCCGACCTTCGACGGGACGAGCTGCCCGTGGGCGAGGGAGCGCAGGAAGCTATAGACCACGACGACGTGGATGCGCGACTGCGTGACGGTGTAGAGACGCTTCGAGAGTCGGTCGGCGAGCGCCGGGTAGAAGTTCACGATCGACAGCTCGACGTGGAGGCGGTCCATGCCGGGCCGGTCGCTCTCGAGGTGCTTCACCACGATCCCCAGGTAGCCGGCCTTGTCGGCGCCCTTCTGGGAGACCAACAGGCCGTTCCGGATCGTCCACTTCACGCTGCCGTGCCGCTCGTCGAGCTCGTACTCGGGTTCGTCGAAGGTGATCAGCGGCACGAGTCCGAAGAGCGCCATCGCCCGACCCGTGGGCGTGTACATCACGCGCAGGAGTCGAAAGGAGATGCGGCCGAGGTGGTACCAGTAGGTGCGCGCGAGCCGTTCGAGGTTCTCGGCGGTCCACACGGCCTCCAGGCGGTCGCTCGGGAGCCACACGTCGCCGGCCTGCACCGACCGCACCGACCCGTCCCGCTCCAGGACGGTGTCGTCCGTGAGTGACTCGACCCGGATCTGCGGATCGGCCTCCGCCGCGCGGCGCTGCCAGAACGTGCGGACGGCCAGATACCCGAAGGCGGCCACGACCCCGAGGGGGATGAGCGGCAGGAGGATCGGGAGCAGACGGGCGAGCGGCTTCATGGAGCGACGCCCAGGACGCTACACGTGCGACGGAGATCCGGTGGATCCGCAACCGGTCAGCGATCCCGCAGGACGCGCGGCCCGTACGCAGAAGAAGGTGGGGGCCACCGATCCCTGCCGCCCGCGCCGATGACCACCCCCGTGACCGACATGCTCAAGATCAAGGACGTGGCCGAGCGCACCGGCGTGGCCGCCGCGACCATCCGCATGTGGGAGCAGCGCTACGGCTTTCCCGAGCCGGACCGCACGCCGGCCGGCTACCGGCTCTACACCGAGGCCGACGTCGAGGCGATCCGCACGGTCGTCGCCCTGCGCCGCCGCGGACTCTCCGTTCCCGCGGCCATCGAACGCGCCCGAGCGACCCCCGGCTCCGACCTCTCTCGCGACAGCGGCGCTCCGCTTGCCGACGACCTGCATCCGTCGATCTACGCCGCGGTGGCGGCGATCGACCCCAACGCCCACCCCCGGGTGCTGCGGCGGTCGACGCTGGCCGCGATGAGTCACGCGATCGAGGACGAGTTGCTCGCGCGCGGCGCCAGCGGACTGGTGTTCGGCGCCTTCCAGCGCGAGCTGTTCTACGACCGCGTCGCCCACCGCTACGACCAGCTCGCCATGCGCAGCGAGGCCGTCGTCGTGTTCGCCGACTTCGACCACGTCACCGACGAACGCGGTGCTCCTACCCGCGTCCCGATCGCACCGACCGACGCCCTCGGCAACGAGTGGGCCGTCGTCATCGACGCGCCCGGCTACGCCGCATCGTTGCTCGCCTGGGAGCGTCCGAACCGCGCGAGCGGGGGAGAGCGGCTCTTCGAAGCCGTCCTGTCGCTGGACCCTCGCGCGGCACGCCGTGCCGCGGTCGTCGCCGCGCAGCTCGCGCGCCGCGGCGGTGCCGAGGTGGGCGACCGCCTCGTGACGCTCCTCGAAGGTCGGCCGCTGGCGACGGAGCCGCCCGCGTCGGCGCTCACCTCGCTCACGAACCGCATGGTCGCCTACCTCGACGACGGCGGCGCCGTTCCGGGGTAGGGCCCCCGGGGTCGTCCTGTTGCGTCGCCGCGCTCCCGGCGGAGAGCGCGGCGGGCGGAGCGCGCGGCCCTGACGGGCCGGGCCGACTAGGACTTCGTCGGCTCGGGCTTCTCGGACTCGGTCGGTTCGATCTCGTCGGGCTTGCCGCCGCGCGCGGTGATCGACTGCGCGATCCCGAACGACAGGCGCGCGACATCGCCGAGCGCAGCCGCGAGGCCTTCGATCGCCATGCCGAGCGCCGGGCGGTCCTTCGAGTCGGGCAGCGCAAAGCCGGAGGAGGGGAGCCAGGGGCGGTTCGTGGTGACCTTGCGTGCGCGATGCGAGGCCGAACCAGCGCTGAAGTCGGCGCGGCGACCCTCGGTCGGGGTCGCCAGACGGGGCCGGCGCTGCTGGGTCGCGCGCGCCGGCGCCTTTCCGGCGGGCGTGGGGGCGGCGGCGTCCGCGGTCGCCGGAGCAGCCTTGGAGGCGGCCGTCTTCGGCGCTGCCTTCGCCTTCGCGGTCGGGGTCGCCGTTGCGGTCGGCTTGGCCTTCGCGGCCGGCTTGGCCTTCGCAGCGGCGCCGGCCTTCGCGGTGGCGCCGGTCTTCGCGGCGCTCGCGGGCTTGGACTTCGCGGACGAAGCGCTCTTCGCGGCGGGCTTGGCCTTCGCCGCCGTCGTCTTCGCCGTGGCGGCCGGCTTGGGCTTGGCCGTCTTCGGGGCCGCGGCCTTCGGCGCCGCCGTCGTACCCGTCGACGTCACGCTCGTGGGGTCTTCCGCGGCGGTGCTCGCCGCAGGCGATTCCGTCGTGGACGCGGTGGACGCCGGTGCGCCCGATCCGCCGGGTGCCCCGGTCCTCCGACTGGAGCGCCGTGCGGGCCGTCCAGCTGGGAGGTTTGCGAGGACGTCGCTGCTCTCGGGGTCCGCCATGCGGCGATTCTTGCACGCGACGCACGCGGCCACCGGACCGGAGGCGCATCACACAAGGGGACTCGCAGTCAAGCCCGGTGCACTTCTGTCCGATATCTGGAGCAGAACATGTCCGCGATGTGGCGTTCCACCTGCGGTTGGAGCCCCCGGATCGGCTAGTCTGTCCTTTGGCGGGAGACCGCCCCGGCGGCGGTGCGCGCTCATGTCCTTCATGAGCGGCGCCCAATGTCACGTCCTCGCCCCCTCCCCTCGCCTTTAGCATCACGACTCGAATGTCTGTAGCCGACCTCCAAGAGCTCGAAGAGATCAAGACCCTCGTCACCCGCGGTCAAGCGACCGGTGTGCTGACGTTCCAGGAGGTGGCCCTCGCGGTCACCGAGCTGGATCTGGAGGAAGCGGACGTCGAAGACCTCCACGCGTACCTCGAGAGCAACGAGATCGAACTTCTCGAAGAAGCCGATCCCCGCGCCGCCGTCCCGGCTGCCGCCGCGCCCGAGCCGAAGGGCCGCAAGGCCAAGGCGAAGACGCAGATCGACTTCCGCCCGGACATGACGACGGACAGCCTCCAGCTGTTCCTCAAGGACATCGGCAAGGTCCGCCTCCTCACCGCACAGGAAGAGGTCGAGCTCGCGAAGCGCATCGAGCGCGGCGATCTCGACGCGAAGCAGAAGATGGTGGAGTCCAACCTCCGCCTCGTCGTCTCGATCGCGAAGAACTACCGAAACCAGGGCCTGCCGTTCCTCGACCTGATCCAGGAAGGCACGCTCGGTCTCGTGCGCGCCGCGGAGAAGTTCGACTACCGCAAGGGCTTCAAGTTCTCCACGTACGCCACGTGGTGGATCCGCCAGGCCATTGCCCGCGCCCTGGCCGACAAGGCCCGCACGATCCGCATCCCGGTGCACGTGGTCGAGAAGCTCAACAAGATCGGTCGCGCCGAGCGCAAGCTCGTCACGGAACTGGGCCGCGAGCCCACGCCGGAGGAGATCGCCGAGGTCACCGGCATCGACCCCGAAGAGGTCGAGTCGATCAAGCGCTCCGCGCAGACCCCGGTCTCCCTCGAGAAGCCGGTCGGCGACGAAGAGGAGTCGGAGTTCGGTCAGTTCATCGCCGATGAGCGCGCCGAGAGCCCGTACGACCGCGCCGCGGAGATCCTCACGAAGGAAGCCCTGCGCGACGCCCTCGAGAACCTCTCGTACCGCGAGCGTCGTGTGCTCGAGCTGCGTTACGGCCTCGGTGGCGAGCAGCCCCGCACGCTCGACGAGGTCGGCAAGACCTTCAACGTCACGCGTGAGCGCATCCGCCAGATCGAGAACCAGAGCCTCAAGAAGCTGCAGTCCCTGGCTGAAGCCCAGAAGCTGCGCGACGTCGCGTAAGCGACCGCACCACGACTTCTTCGAAGGGCGTCTCGCAAGAGGCGCCCTTCGTCGTTTCTGTCCCCTGATGGGGTGGCGCCAGAGGTCCATGCGCGAACGCCCGGTCCCTCAAGGGATGGGCCGGGTATGCCGACCTCTCGTGAGATGGCTGATCACGACGGTTTCAACATCGAGCAGGCCCTACGGGCGCTCGTGGAGTCAGGTGGCTCCGACCTCCACCTCAAGGTCGGCCTGCCTCCCATGATGCGCCTCCACGGCGAGCTGCAGCCGTTCGACGGCGCCCCGCCGCTGACGAACGACGACACCCGCAACGCCGCGCGCGCCGTGATCGTCGATCCGGCGAAGTACGAGGAGTTCGCCGACGAGCACGAGGTCGACCTCTCCTACTCCATCCCCGGCAGCGGCCGCTACCGCTTCAACATCTTCATGCAGCGTGGTGCGATCTCGATCGTGGCGCGTGCCATCCCCGAGAACATCACTCCGCTCGGGTCGCTCTCGCTCCCCGAGGCGATCCGCGAGCTGGCCTGCGAGGAGCGCGGCATCGTGCTCGTCACGGGCACCACCGGCTCCGGCAAGTCGACCACGCTCGCCGCGATGATCGACCACATCAACGCCGAGATGTCCAAGCACGTCCTGACGATCGAGGACCCGATCGAGTTCGTGCACAGCGACAAGCGCTCGGTGATCAACCAGCGCGAGGTCGGCCTCGACACCAAGTCGTTCGGCCAGGCCCTGCGCCGCGTGCTGCGTCAGGACCCGGACGTCATCCTCGTCGGCGAGATGCGCGACACCGAGACGGTCCACACGGCCCTCTCCGCGGCCGAGACCGGCCACCTCGTCTTCTCCACGCTCCACACGGTCGACGCGCCGGAGACGATCAACCGCATCATCGACTTCTTCCCGCCGCACCAGCAGCAGCAGGTGCGCGCGATGATCGCCGGCACGCTGAAGGGCATCATCTCCCAGCGTCTCGTGCGGTCCACGACCGGCGGTCGCGTCGCCGTCTGCGAGATCCTCCGCATGACCGGACGCGTCCGCGACATGATCATGGACCCCGATCAGACCGGTCGCCTCGGCGAGATCATCGAGGAGGGTGGCTACTACGGCATGCAGACCTTCGACCAGGCGCTCTACACGCACCTGTCGGCCGGTCGCATCACCGTCGAGGACGCGATGGCTGCGTCGACGACCCCGCACGACCTGAAGCTCCTCCTGGCCGCCGATGGCCGCAAGGGCACCACGATGGCCGACGTCGACGAGGCGGCTGCCGCTTCCGGCGAGACCCCGCAGGCCTCACCGGCCGGCGGCGCCGGACAGGCACCCGTCCCCGCGCCGACGCCCGAGGAGGAGGCGCGCATGGCGAGCTACGCGATGGCGACCTCCGAGCCCGAGACCTACGGCGCCACCGCCAGCTACGGCGAGGCCGAGACCTACGCCGCGACCGAGACCTACGCCACGACCGAGGCCTACCCGGCCGCCGTCGCCGCCGAGTACGACGCGCCGCTCGCCTACGGCGGCGAGCCCGACTACGCCGAGGCGCCCGCCTACGGTGCGCCGCCGGCCTACGGCAGCAGCGAGCCCGCCGGCTCGCGGACCCCGTCGCAGGGTCCTCCGCTCGGCTGACCGCCGCGAACTCCGCCGGCGGTTCGGATACCGCTGGCCGAGATCGCCCACCGCAGTCCCTGGTGCTCCCTCGGGGAGTGTGGGAGTCTCGCCGCGGCGAGCGCCCTGCTCGCCCTGAAAGACCCATCCCGCCAGGACCACGCCGTGCGTAGCGAACTCACCTCCTTCCAAGAGACCACGTCCACGGACGCCTTCACGCTCCAGAACCGGAAGCTGCTGAAGGTGCATCTGAAGGAGGGCTCGATCCGCGCCAAGGCAGGCTCGATGGTCGCCTACCAGGGGCAGGTCGAGTTCGAGCACGTCGGCGGTGGGCTCGGCAAGATGCTCAAGCGCGCGGTGACCGGCGAGGGTCAGAAGCTCATGAGCATGACCGGTTCGGGCGAGGTGTTCCTCGCCGACTCCGCCAAGCACGTGCACCTCGTGTACCTCGAGAACGAGTCGATCACGGTCAACGGCCAGGCGCTCCTCGCGATGGAGGAGGACATCGCCTGGGACATCAACAAGGTGCAGGGCGGCGCGGCCGGGATGATGGCCGGCGGTCTCTTCAACACCACTCTCAAGGGCACCGGATACGTCGCCCTCCTCACCGACGGTGAGCCGATCCTGCTCGACGTCGCGCAGGCCGCGACCTTCGCCGATGCGCAGGCCGCCGTCGCCTGGTCGGGCGGCGTCACCACCACCTTCAAGACCGACATCAAGGCCTTCAAGAGCCTCACCGGCCGCTCCTCCGGCGAGTCGTTCCAGATCGGCTTCGGCGGCCAGGGCTGGGTGCTCGTGCAGCCGTCCGAGGGCCCGCAGGTCGTGGTTCAGACCTGAACGCGGAATCGCTCGGCGGGGTGGGGGCGCGCGCGACGTGGACCCCGCCCCGATCGGCAGTACCATGGAGGTCGTGGATCAGCACGATCATGTCGCCCGCACCGCAGAGGTGATCGCCACCAAGTGGACCCCGCAGCTCTTGCAGCAGCTCGGCCACGGACCGGCGGGCTTCTGCGACCTGGAGCGCGCCATCCCGGGCATCTCGCCGCGCACGCTCAGCGCTCGTCTACGCACCCTCGAGGTCGCGGGCATCGTGCAGCGCGAGAACGTGCAGCGCAGCGGCTCGCTGCCCTACGAACTCACGGCGATGGGCGAAGCCCTGCTACCGATCATCGTGGCGATGCGGAGCTTCGGCGAAGAGTGGCAGTGCGCGAAGCCCGTACAGGCTGCCGCGTGAGCACGCACCACAGCCACGCCGACCACCACACGCACGACCCGGCAGCCGGCACGCGGTGGAGCGACCACGCCGAGCGGGTGCTCCGCGACGCGGGCCTGCGCACCGGCGGTGGCCGCGCCGCCGTGATCGGGGTCCTGGCGGGTGAGGGGTGCATGCTCGCCGCGCAGGACATCGTCGATCGCCTTCGCACCCAGGGTGGGCCGGGGGCGAACCTCGCGACCGTCTACCGCACGCTCGACACCCTTCGTGCGCTCGACCTCGTGCACCGGCTCGACCCGGGCGACGGCACCGCACGCTTCGAGCGCGCGCAGCCGGACGGGGAGCACCACCATCACGTCCTCTACGCCGACGGCGCGATCGAACCGTTCCACGACGACGAGCTCGAGCAGGCGATCCACACCCTCGCCGGTCGGCTCGGGATCGAGCTCGTCGGGCACGACGTCGTCCTGCACGCCGTCCCCAAGGGCTGAAACGCGGGCCGCCCGGCCCGGCGTCCGTTCGTCTGGGCGCCGTTTCGCGAGGAGGCCATGCGGGATGGCCAAGCGGGAATGAGAACGATTCGCGTATAGTGCTCTCCATGCGCTCCCCCCAGCTCTTCTCCCGGACGGCCGTCGCCGGTGCCCTGCTGCTCTCCGCGGCGGCGGTCGCGGGCTGCGGTTCCTCATCGGACGCCTCCTCGGGCGGCAAGCCCGTCGTCGCCGCCACCGCTCCGCAGATCGACGGTCTCGTGCGCGAGCTCGCCGGCGACGGCGTGACGGTCGCCAGCGTCGTCGCGGCCACGGCCGACGTCCACGAGCTCGAGCTCCGCCCCAGCCAGGTGCGTGCGCTCAAGGGCGCCGACCTGATCCTCCAGCCGGGTCGTGGCAACGACGCCTGGGCCTCCGAAGCCCTCGGCCAGGTCGACGCGAAGAAGGTCGACCTCTCGGCCGGGTTGCCGAGCGATCAGCGCCACTGGTGGATGGACCCGACCTTCGCGGAGCAGGCGGCGACGAAGACGGCGGCAGAACTCGACACGCTCGATCCCGACGGCAAGGCGACCCGGGCGACGGCACTGAAGCGCTTCGTCGCCGAGATGCGCGCCGTCGACGAGGAGACGAAGCGCTGCATCGCGACCGTCCCGGCCGGCGACCGCGTGATCGTCACCGACCACGACGCCGCCGGGGCCTACGCGGCGCGCTACGGACTGACGGTCGCGGCGACGATCTCCCCCGGTGCCGAGCCCGAGGCGGCTCCGTCGGCTTCACGGATCGTGGAGCTGGAGAAGACGATGAAGGCGAAGAACGTGACGGCGGTCTTCCCGATCGCGCCGCACGGAAGCGATCTCTCCTCGACCATCGCGGAGCGCGGCGGGGCGACCCTCGGCGAGCCGCTCTGGGCCGACGCGCTCCCCGGCGCGACCCACGACCACGAGCACGGCTCCGACGAGCATGCCGCCGAAGAAGCCGAGCACGCGGGCGAAGAGCACGCAGGTGAGGACCACACGAAGGAAGCCGGTGGCGATCAGGCGGAGCCCACGCTGATCGAGGCGGCCAAGCGCAACGGCGAGGCGATGGCCGAGGCGCTCGGCGGTGACGCACAGGCCTGCGCACCGCTCCTGGGCTGAGCCCACGGCGGGCGCCGATCGGGCGCCCGCATCCCCTCGGCGTGGAGACCGACGACGTGCGAGTTATTGCGCCGTTCGGCCCTCGGCGGAGCCTCGCCAGAGGGGCGACTGGGGGCCGGTCCGTGCGATGGCGCACCTTTCCGCCGATGCGCAGGGAATATTGCAGGTGTGGCGAAGAGCCCCGTCATGCCCGAAGGACACCTTCACGCAGTGGTCGATGCCATCGCTGCCGCCGGCTCGAAACAGCTGGCCCGTCGTGCTGCCGAAGGCGCACCGGTGCCGTTCGACCTCGTCGAGGTGCCGTCGTCGGGCACCGGCGCCCCGCTCTTCTCCTACCGCCCGCGCACGCGCGACTTCGTCGAGGAGCACATCGGCTCCCTCCGCGGCCTGATGGCCTGGGGCACCGCGGTCAACGTCCTGGCCGGCTTCGACGGCCTCGGCGACTACCTCCTCACCCACGGTGAGCGGCACGTCCCGATCGATGCCCGCGAGCGCGCCGATCTCGTCCTTCGCGTGCTCCTCTCACGGATGCACGAGGAGACCGGCGACTTCCTCCATACGCCCGCCCGTTCCGCCGGAGCGTCCTCCGAGCTCGCCCGTTGCCTGCTGGCCGGGCGCGTGGAAGGCACCGTGATCGTCCCGCTCCTGGGCGTCCGGCTCGACGAGGAACGCGTGACGATCGAGAACGGCCTCGAGCTCGTGCGCGACGACGTCGTCGCCGACCTTCCCCGGGAGGCACGCTCGCCCGTGCGCAGCCGCCCCGGCACCGTGATCGTCGTGCGGTCGCTGGAGGACCCGGCCCGTGCAGCGGCGCTCGCGCAGGCCCGCCCGCGGCTTCGCGCGCTCCTCACCGCCCTGCGCCTCTACGACCAGCCCGCTCCGGCGCTGGCGCCCGTCGCCTGGTCACGGATGCGCGGCGACGGTTGGGCGAGTCACCCCTTCATCGGGACCTGTGCCCGAGCCAGCGGGACGCTCCACATCCGCGCCGAGGACCACGAGGCGATCCGCGGGTTCTGCGCCCTGATGGCGGGCAAGCCCGCCGCCCAGGGTCCGGCCGTCTGGGCCCTGCGCCGGTTCGAACTCGCCTGCGAACGGGCCGAGCACGGGGAGGCCCTCACCGACGTCCTCCTGGGGCTCCGCGCGCTCCTGGAGTCCGATCACGTCGGCTCGGGTGCCCTTGCCGACCGTCTGGCCGCGCTCTGCGCCGCTCCTGGTGAGTGGGAGGCCCTGCGTGGCCGCATCCAGATCGCCGAGTCGCTCGAGAGCGCGCTCATGCAGGGCAGCGCGACCGATCCGTCCCGCACCCGTGCGCTGGCACTCGAACTCCGCGGCCACCTCCGCGCGCTCCTGCGTGACATGGCCTGCGGCCACCTGCCCGACGACCTCGTCGAGATCGCCGAGCACCACCTGGTGCACGACGAGCACGGCCAGCGGCTCGCGGGCCCGGAGCCGAAGCCGCAGTTCGACCCCCGGCCCGAGCCGACGGTCGTCGCCTCCGCCGCGCCCGCGTTCGAGCCGAGCGCCCCTGTCGCGCACGATCAGGATCTCTCCTTCGAGGCCCATCCGGTCGTCGTCACCGACGCTCGCGAAGATCCACTCGACGACCTCTTCATCGAGATCGACGGTGACTTCGACGACGCCTTCGCGCCGCCCGCACAGCCCCAGTCCGCCGCGCTCCCCCCGATGACGCCGCCGGCGGCTCCCGTCCGCCCGTCGCCGCAGGCCAGCCTCGCGCCTCAGCGAACGGTCCGCGAGCAGCAGTCCGCCGCGCCCGCGCCGCAGGCACCGCGCGTCGCGCCTCCGCAG
>JAURVW010001085.1 GCA_030655275.1 Solirubrobacteraceae bacterium | reverse complement strand
TCGACCCAGAAGCTCCACGCCCGCGGCCCGATCGGTCTCCGCGAGCTCTGCACCTCCAAGTACGTCGCCTGGGGCGACGGACACGTGCGGGGCTAGGACCACCCCTTGGCTCGCATCGGGATCATGGGCGGCACCTTCAACCCGCCCCACAACGGCCACCTGCTGTGCGCCTCGGAGGCCTGCGACCAGCTGGGCCTCGACCGCGTGCTCTTCGTGCCCGCGCACACGCCTCCGCACAAGGAGGTCGCCGCCGGCGCCCCCGGTCCGCACGTGCGGGCTGAGCTCTGCCGGCTGGCCACGCAGGACGACCCGCGCCTGGAGGTCAGCGACCTCGAGATCGAGCGCGGAGGCTCCTCCTACACGGTCGACACGCTCCGGGAGCTTCGTACCCGGCACCCGTCGGACGACCTGATCTTCATCGTGGGCGCCGACACCGCCCTGTCGCTGCCCACCTGGCGTGAGCCGGAGGAGGTCAGCCGTCTGGCCGCCCTCGGGATCGCCGGGCGCCAGGGCGTGCTGCGCCGCGACATCGTCGAGCGGCTCGTGGGTCTCCCGACCCGCCTCGAGTTCTTCGACATGCCCCGTTTCGACATCTCCTCGTCGGAGATCCGCCGCCGCCTCGCCGGTGGTCGCTCCGTCGACTACCTCGTCCCACCGGCCGTCGCGCAGCACCTGCGCCGTGCCGGTCTCTACCGTTCCCAGGTACCCGCATGACCGAATCCGAGTCGCTCCAAGAGACCACCCTCGACCGCGAGGCCGGCGCCAGCACGCCGCTCCGCGAGGGCAGTGGGGAGGACGCCCGCGCGCTCGCGTTGCTCATCGCCAAGACCGCCGACGACATGAAGGCGCACGACATCGTGCTCATCCACGTCGCCAACGCGGTGGGCTACGCCGACTACTTCGTGGTCTGCAACGGCAACACCGACCGCCAGGTCAAGGCCATCCACGACGCGGTCCTCAAAACCGTCAAGGACGAGCGCCGCGTGATCCCCAAGCGGGTCGAGGGCGTCTCCGAATCGCGCTGGATCCTGCTCGACTACCTCGACGTCGTGCTCCACGTCTTCACGCCCGACGCCCGCGATTTCTACCGCCTGGACCGCCTCTACGGCGACGTCCCGTCCGAGCCCTACGGCACCGAGCCGTCGCGCGGCTGAGACCTTGACGAGGTCCCGGACGGGACCTCCCGAACGACCTCGACGAGACGCGTCGAGGCTCACTCCGGGCGTCGCCGAGCGACGACCGATCAGCGGCTGAGACCGCTCCACGAAGGCTGGGCGGTTGCCCAGCCTTCGTCGTTCCATGGCCAGTGTGAGTCAGGTCGACCCGTCGTGCGGTTACCAGCACGGCTCTCACATGTGACACACGGTTTGTCGTGTCGTTCGGTCGGGCGTCATCCCGTAACTGACCAGTCGGCGAGTTGCGACCGTGACGAGATGGGGGAGGGGTGTCGGATCGACGACCTGATCGGACCCGTTCCTGCGTCCGGCGCGGCGGGCGGCCGAGATGCGACCCGCGTGGCGCGGGCCCCTCCTGAGCGACCACGGACCGGCGGCTGAACCGTGCTGGGCACAGGTCGAGGTAGTCGTGGGCGGACGGCCCGGAAGCGGGAGGGGGGGAAGTCGACCGGGCTCGTTCGGTTCAGTTGAGCGCGGCATCGCACCGTGGCCGGAATCCGATCTCCCGGACGTCGCTCGGGTCGACGGGCGCCCAGAGTTTCGGTCATCCAATGGTTCGTCCGCATCTGGCACGGAAGCATCTGTTTGGCACGTCTCTAGTGCGAGTTGATGCGAGGTATTGAAGCTCAGGCTCAATCTGAACCTTAGATTGCCGAGCCTCAAGCTATAGCCTAGATACACCATGAACCAGTGCTTGAGATGGCCCGTAGCGGCCTCCGGGGAGCCGCGCCGGGCGAACGGCTCGGTGGCATGGCGACGGTCTGAATCCGCGGCGCGCCCACGGCGCGACAGCCGGAGGCAAGCGTTCAGTTCGCCGCCGCAAGGCGCCCTCCTACCAGGCGACTGCGGTTGCAACGCCAGGTGCGCTTCAGCGGTGTTCGCTGGCGCTTTCGGGGCATAGCTACCTTCCGGTAGCCAGAAATCCGGAGTGGTAAGCGAAAGCCACGACGGACCAGGCGGTAACGGGACGTACTCCGTTGCGCTGAGCATTGCTCAACTGAGCGCTCGGAAAGTCTTGCGCCGGGAGTGTGCACCTGTCACACTCGCAACCGGTCCGTTTCACCACCGGACCGCAACACTGCTTCTGGAGGAGCATCTCGTGTCCCACTCTTCCCTCTCCTGGCAGCACGCAAGTGCCGCCAGGAACACCCCCCGTGCTGCGCGCCATGTCGCAGCGTTCCTGCTCATGTTCCTCGCCGTCTTCGGCGTTGGAACCACTGCTGCGTCCGCAGCCGAGACCACGGCTGCACAGCGCAGCGCGAACCTCGAGCAGCTCTGCCAGATCTGGGATGCGTCGGCCGACAACCCCAAGGTCACCATCGCCGAGGGCATCACGATCAGCGGCTCGAAGCTCGCTCGCACCGGCGCCTCCTGCGACGCGCCCGGCGCGTCCATCCGCATCCTCGATGCCAAGGTCGCCGAGGCTGCGCCCGGCACGCCGGTCGGCACCGCCGCCGCGCGCGTCCTCGCGGCCGTGACCCATGCGGCCGAGACCGGCGAGCTCACCGAAGGCTCCGAGCTCTTCAGTGGCGCATCGATCAGCCGCATCGAAGTCGGCTTCGACACCACCATCGGACTCTTCCTCCAGGGTGAGCTCCGCCTCGCGTGGAGCGGAGGCACGAACTCCTACCTCGTCTTCCGCGGCGGCATCTCCGGCCTCGACAGCTTCGACTTCCAGCTCAGCTCGCCGGCGGCCGGCACGCAGTTCCCGAACATCGGTGGCAGCCCGCTCAACTTCGCCGGCTCGCTGAAGCTCCGCGCCGGGCGTTACACGCTCGACCTCAAGGGCAAGGCCGACAAGATCGTCGTCGGCGAGGGCGACAAGCAGATCACCATCACGAACGGTTCGCTCGACGCGCACCTGACGGACGCACCCGACGGCAGCCAGAAGCTCGCGCTCACGGTCGCCGGTCAGATCACCTACGGAACCAACATCGCCATCGACGGCTCCGTCGACATCGACTTCGACGACGCCGGCGTGTCCAGCGTCCACGGCGGCGGCAAGGTCGTCGTGAAGATCCCCGCCTCGGGCTCCAGCCCGGCGGGTCAGCTCACGGGTGACGCGAACCTGAAGTTCGATCGCGGTGCCGAGCCGCTCATCGACTTCACCGGTGAGGCCCGCTTTGGTGAAGCGGTCATCCTCGGCGCCAAGGGCACCGTCGATCTCTCCGCCATCAACTTCACGGGCGACGCGACCGTCAAGAACAAGGACATCACCTTCGTCGGTGCGGTCGAAGGTGTCGTCTACATCGGACTCGACCTCACGGGTCGCACCATCACCGACCGCGCGGGCAAGCAGGTCCAGGCCCAGAACAGCGACTGGCTGATCAAGAGCGCCACGGCCACCGTCACCGCCAAGGGCTTCGAGGCCAAGGGCGTCGCGCAGGTCGGCGACGTCGCCGACCAGCGTTGGCTCAAGGCCAACGGCGCGGTCGACGCGAAGTTCACCGCGCCGGTGATCGCCGAGACCACCGCCAAGGGCACCGCGTCCGTCGACTGGCTCGAGGGCACCGACCCGAAGGTCGACTTCGCCGGCTCCATCGAGTCCGGCTCCACGCTCGTCGCGAACGCCAAGGGCAGCATCGACGGCAAGAAGCTCGACTTCGCCGGCGACGTCACGCTGAGCAACCCCGACCTCAAGATCACGGGTTCGGTCGACGGTTCCTTTTACTACGGCGAGAACCAGACCGGTTCCACCGTCACGAACCGCGCCGGCGCACAGGTCCAGGCGTCCAAGGGCGACTTCTTCCTCAAGACGCTCCAGGCGTCGGTCGACACCCGCGGCTTCCTGATCTCCGGCACCGCGACCCTGGGTCGCGTCGGTGAGGAGCGTTGGGCGAAGGTCGGCGGCAAGGTCCAGGGTTCCCTGGGCGGCGCCTACAACGGCACCACCATCTCCGGCTCCGCCGATCTCGACTGGGCATCGCCCGCCGTCCCGACGGTCAAGTTCAAGGGCTTCGTCCACCAGGGCACCGAGGACTACGGCAACGCCATCGTCTGGTGGGCCGAGGGCAGCCTCGACGGCAAGAAGCTCTCCATCAAGGGCAAGGCCGCGGTGTACGCCAACGGGTTCAGCGTCGAAGGTGACGCCGAGGGCGTCGTCTACTACGGCGCCGACCGGACCGGTGAGACGACCGTCAACCGCGAGGGCAAGGACGTCACGCCGAACCGCGGCGACTTCCTCTTCAAGGCCAAGGGCGCTGCAGTCACCTCCAACGGCGTGACCTTCACCGGCGACGCCACGCTCGCCCGCACGGGCGGAGTGCTGTGGGCCAAGGCCACCGGCGGCGTCGACGCGGCGTTCGGCACCACGAAGATCAAGGGTTCGGTCTCCGCGGGCTGGTCGCTCGGGCGTCCCGTCACGGCCACCTTCGCCGGCTCCGTCAGCAACGGTTCCACGATCGTCGCCGGCGCGACCGGCGAGTTCGACGGCCAGAAGCTGATCGTCAAGGGCACCGGCTCCTACACCGATCCGAAGTTCAAGCTCGACGGCGCGGTCGAAGGCGTCGTGTACGTCGGCGACGACCTCGCCGGTGAGACGGTCGCCAACCGCGCCGGCGTCCAGGTGCCGGCCAAGAAGGGCGACTTCCTCGTCAAGGGCGACGCGACCGGCCAGGTCGCCGTCCAGGATCTCAACCTCACGGGCGCCATCACGGTGTCCAGCGTCGGCGGCGACCTCTGGGCCTCCGCAGGCGGCACCGTCGACCTCACCGTCGGCGCCACGAAGATCAAGGGCTCCGCCACCGCGTCCTGGGCCGCAGGCCAGTCGTCCGTCGCGTTCGAGGGCAACGTCTCCTCGGGCGACGTCGAGATCGGCAAGGTCAAGGGCACCATCGACGCGGGCAAGATCACCTTCGCGGGTGAGGCGAAGGTCACGAACCCGCTCCTCACCGCGACCGGCACGATCACCGAAGGCGTCGTCTACTACGGCAACGACCTCACGGGTCAGAAGGTCACGAACCGCGCAGGCGAGCAGGTCCAGGCCGTCAAGGGCGACCTCTTCCTCAAGCTCGGCGCCACGGCTCAGCTCAACACGCAGAGCTTCAAGATCACGGGTGCCGCCAACGTCGGTCGCACCAGCGGCGAGCTGTGGGCCCGGGGCAGCGGCGCTGCCGACCTCTCCGCCGGCACGACCTCCGTCAAGGGCTCCGCCACGATCGAATGGGTCGCCGGCACGTCGCCGTTCGTCACCTTCGAAGGCTCCGTCTCGCAGGACGACCTGAAGGTCGCCGGCGTCAAGGGCACCCTCGACGACAAGAAGATCACCTTCACGGGTGAGGCTGCGCTGGAGCTCCAGGGCTACGCCACGAAGGGCTCCGCCAGCGGCGTCGTCTACTACGGCTCCGACCTCTCCGGTGAGACGGTCAAGAACCGCGCCGGCGAGAAGGTCCCGGCCACGAAGGGCGACGTCGTCATCACGTCGGCCAAGGCCTCGGTCTCCGCCAAGGGACTCACGCTCGCAGGCGACGCTTCGATCTCCTACGTCGGCGGCAAGCTCTTCGCCGACGGCACGGGCTCGGTCGACTTCACCTCGGGTGAGACGACCATCAAGGGCTCCGCCACCGCGACCTGGGCGATGGGCGAGCAGCCGATCGTCGCCTTCAAGGGCTCGGTCACGCAGGGCAGCATCGCCGTCGGCAACGTCGTCGGCACGCTCGACGGCAAGAAGCTGTCGGTGAAGGGCGACGCGAAGGTCACCGACCCGAAGTTCACGATCTCCGGTTCCGCCGAGGGCGTCGTCTACTACGGCGACGATCTCGCGGGTGAGACGGTCAAGAACAAGGCCGGCGCTTCGGTCGCCGCCAAGAAGGGCGACTTCGTCCTCTCCGACGCCTCCGCCAAGATCTCGGCCAAGGGCCTCGACCTGACCGGCAAGCTCACGCTCGGCTCGGTCGGCGGCGAGAAGTGGGCGACCGTCGGCGGCACCGTCGACCTCACCTACGGCCAGGCCAACATCAAGGGCTCGGCCACACTCGAGTGGACCCCGGGCGTCGACCCGGTGGTCACGTTCGCCGGTGCGCTCAAGCTCGGCGACGTCGAGGTCGGCTCCGTCAGCGGCACCGCCGACGGCAAGAAGATCTCGTTCAACGGCAAGGCCGCGTACAAGAACGCGACCGTCGCGATCGACGGCAACGTCTCCGGTGTCGTCTACTACGGCAGCGACCTCGCGGGCGAGAAGATCAAGAACAAGGCCGGCACCGAGGTCACCCCGAACCGCGGCGACTTCGCCATCACCGGTGACGCGGCCGCCAAGGTCACGGCCTACGGCGTCACGCTCGGCGGCAAGGTCGCCATCAACGGCGTCGGCACCGATCGCTGGGTCTCGGCCCAGGGCACGCTCGACGTGGTCTACGGCCAGTTCACGGTGAAGGGCTCCGCGACGATCGATTGGACCATCGGCTCGCCGTTCCCGGCCATCCCGTTCACGGGCTCGGTCAAGTCGGCCGACGTCGACATCGCGTCCGTCAAGGGCACGATCACCGACAAGTCCATCGAGTTCGCCGGCACCGCCGGCATCTCCAACACGCAGCTCGCCGTCACGGGCGCGGTCGAGGGCAAGCTCTTCTGGGCTGCCGACCAGACCGGCCAGACGGTGAAGAACTACGCGGGTGCCGAGGTGCAGCCGAAGCAGTACGACCTCTTCGTCAAGAGCGCCTCCGCCAAGGTCGACGCCAAGGGCTTCACGCTCACGGGTGCGGTCGAGATCGGCGTCGTCTCCGGCGAGAAGTGGGTCAAGGGCGGCGGCACGGTCGACGCCACGTTCGGCGCCACGACCATCAAGGGTGCGGCTTCGGTCGACTACCTCTTCGGCGGCGTCGCCAAGCTCACGTTCTCCGGTTCGCTGAGCAACGGCACCACGTTCGTCGGCAACGCGTCCGGCTCGATCGACGGCAAGAAGATCTCCGTGAAGGGCGACGCCAAGGTCACCGACCCGAAGTTCACCGTCACCGGCTCCGTCGAGGGCGCCTTCTACTACGGCGACGACCTCACGGGCGAGACCGTCAAGAACAAGGCCGGCGACACCGTCGCGGCCAAGAAGGGCGACTTCGTCCTGGCCGACGCCTCCACCAAGATCACCGCCGCGGGCCTCGAGCTCACCGGCAAGCTCACGCTCTCGAGCGTGGGT
This sequence comes from Solirubrobacteraceae bacterium, assembly GCA_030655275.1. Taxonomy (GTDB): domain Bacteria; phylum Actinomycetota; class Thermoleophilia; order Solirubrobacterales; family Solirubrobacteraceae; genus JAGIBJ01. The sequence goes on along the minus strand of JAURVW010001085.1, from coordinate 679 downwards.
GGTGACCTGTGGGCCACGGCCGGCGGCACCGTCGACCTCACCTACGGGCAGGCGAACATCAAGGGCTCGGCCACGCTGGCCTGGGCGCCGGGCACCGACCCGGTCGTCACCTTCACGGGTGCGCTGAAGCTCGGCGACACCGAGGTCGGCTCCGTCGCCGGTACCGCTGACGGCAAGAAGATCTCGTTCACAGGCAAGGCGACCTACAAGAACGCCACGGTCGGCGTCGACGGCAACGTCTCCGGCGTCGTCTACTACGGCGAGAACCTCACGGGCGAGAAGATCAAGAACAAGGCCGGCGCGGATGTCACGCCGAGCCGCGGCGACTTCGCCATCACCGGTGGCGCCGCCGCCAAGGTCACGGCCTACGGCGTCACGCTCGGTGGCAAGGTCGGCATCAGCGGTGTCGGCGCCGACAAGTGGATCTCCGCCGAGGGCGACCTCGAGGCGGTCTACGGCGCCTACACCGTGAAGGGCTCCGCCTCGATCAACTGGACCATCGGCTCCGCCTTCCCGGCGATCCCGTTCACCGGTTCGGTCAAGTCGGGCGACGTCGACATCGCCTCCGTCAAGGGCACCATCACCGACAAGTTCATCGAGTTCGCCGGCACCGCCGGCCTCACGAACGCCCAGCTCGCGCTGAGCGGCGCGGTCGAGGGCAAGCTCTTCTGGGCTGCCG
>JAURVW010001082.1 GCA_030655275.1 Solirubrobacteraceae bacterium | reverse complement strand
GCGCGCAGGCCCGCGGCGAGGGCCGCGTCGTCGGCATCGAAACCGAGGCCGACGATGTGCACCGTGACATCGGCGAAGGTGACCGAGATCTCGGTGCCGGTGAGGTAGGGCAGGCCGAGCGCCGAGGCCGCGGCCATCGCGCGCTGCTGACCGCCGAGCTCGTCGTGGTCGGTGAGCGCCCAGAGTTCGACGCCATTCGCCTTCGCCCGCGCTGCCAGGGCTTCGGGTTGCAGGGTGCCGTCGGAAACGGCGGAGTGGCAGTGCAGGTCGGCGTTCATCCAGCTCGGTGGGGTATTCACCGAGCGATTGTAGGGACGGGCGCGATTTCCTTCAGCGCGCCAGTGCCATCGACGCGGCTCTGGCCCCGACGTGTTGCCCGGAGCGCGGGAGAGCTCATCGCTCGAGGCGCAGGATCCTCCCGTTCGTGGCGTCCGTCACCACATAGAGCCAGCCATCCGGACCCTGGCGGACATCGCGGATGCGCTCGCCGAGGTCTTGCAGCAGGCGCTCCTCGCGCACCACCTTGCGGCCGTCGAGTTCGAGCCGCACCAGCATCTGCGAACGCAGCCCGCCGATGAAGGCGTTGCCTTTCCAGCCGGGGTAGCGATCGCTGGTGACGAAGGCGAGGCCGCTGGTCGCGATCGAGGGCACCCAGTATTTCAGCGGCTGTTCCATGCCGGCCTTCTCGGTGCCTTCGCCGATCTTGGTGCCGCTGCCGTAGTTCGCGCCGTAGGTGATGACCGGCCAGCCGTCGTTCTTGCCGCGCTCGACCACGGTGTGTTCGTCGCCACCTTGCGGGCCGTGTTCGTCGGCCCAGAGTTCGCCGGTGACCGGATGCAGCGCCGCGCCTTGCACGTTGCGATGGCCGTAGCTCCAGATCTCGGGCCGCGCGCCGGCGCGGCCGACGAAGGGGTTGTCGGCGGGGATGCGGCCGTCGGACTCGATGCGCACGATCTTGCCGTGGTCGTTGTCGAGCGTCTGCGCGTCGTCGCGGCGGCTGAAGCGATCGCCGAGCGTGACGAAGAGCTTGCCGTCGCGCCCGAACACCAGGCGCGAACAGAAGTGCGCGCTGCTCGAGAACTTCGGCGCCTGGCGGAAGATCACGCGCACGTCCTTCAGCGTGTCGGCCTCGAGCTTCGCGCGCGCGACCGCGGTGCTGTTGCCGCGGCCGCCCTCGGGGTCGGCCTCGCTGAAGCTCCAGTAGACGAAACCGTTCTCGGCGAAATTCGGGTCGAGCACGATGTCGAGCAGGCCGCCCTGGACGCCGCTCTCGACCTTGGGCACGCCGGCGAGCGCGGGGCCGACCTTGCCGTCGGCGCCGACGATGCGGATGTTGCCGGCCTTCTCGGTGACGAGCATGCGGCCGTCAGGCAGGAAGGCGAGGCTCCACGGGTTCTGCAGGCCGCTTGCGACCGTGACCGGCTTCAATGCATGAGCATGCAAGGCCGTGGCGGCGAGGGCGAGGCTGGCGGCGATCAGGGTCGAGCGGAAGTG
>JAURVW010001078.1 GCA_030655275.1 Solirubrobacteraceae bacterium | reverse complement strand
GCGGTGGCCGTCGAGGAGGCGATCGAAGACGGGCGGGGCGTCCGTGGCCGGAACGCACCACCAGTCGATCGAGCCGTCGGCCCCCACGAGCCCGATCGTGCGGCCGTCGGTGATCACGCCGTATTGCTCGATCGGGAGGAGACCGTCCTCGCGGACGACCCGCTCGTGTTCGGCGCGCAGCCTGCCCTCACCGAGGGCGCTGCCGGGGGAGTCCTGCGTGTTCGGCACGACTTCAACGTAGGAAGTCGCCCATTACAGAACGAGGTCGGCGGACTCCGCGCCCCGACGGTCCCTGCGCGAGCCCGGTACGGCCAGCGCCCCGCCGATGGTCGGCGAGGCGCTGGCTGAGACCCGCGGCGGGCTACGGCGTCGGGTCGCCGCCGGTGACGCCGAAGGTCTCGCCCGTGATGTAGCTGGACTCCTGCGTCGCGAGCAGCACGTAGATCGGCGCGATCTCCGCCGGCTGGCCGGGTCGGCCGAGCGGCACGGCTTCGCCGAACGTGGGAATGGCGTCGTCGGGCTGGCCGCCGCTGGGCTGCAGCGCGGTCCAGAACGGGCCGGGCGCCACGCAGTTCACGCGGATGCCCTGCTCGATCGCCTGCCCGGCGAGCGACTTCGTGAACGCGACGATCGCCGCCTTCGTGGTCGCGTAGTCGAGCAGGTTGGCGTTCGGCGCGTACGACTGGATCGAGGCCGTGTTGATCAGCGCCGAGCCGGGCGGCATGTGCGGCAGGGCGGCCTTCGAGAGCCAGAAGAGGCTGTAGACGTTGGTCTTGAAGGTCTTGTCGAACTGCGCCGTCGTGATGTCGGCGATCGACTCGACGGCCTTCTGCTTGCCGGCCACCTGCACGAGCAGGTCGAGCCCACCGAGGTCCTCGACGGCGTCGGCGATGAGCTGGTTGCAGAACGACTCGTCGCTGATGTCGCCGGGGCGGGTCGTCACCTTCACGCCGGCCGCCTCGGCGAGCGCGACCACCTCCTGCGCGTCGGACTCCTCGCTGTCCAGGTAGTTGAGCACGAGGTCGGCGCCCTCGCGGGCGTAGGCGATGGCGGCCGCACGACCGATGCCCGAATCGGCGCCGGTGATGAGCGCCTTGCGGCCCTTCAGCCGGCCGAAGCCGACGTACGACTCCTCGCCGTGATCGGGCGTCGGGTCCATCTTGGACGCCAGGCCCGGCGCATCTTGTGGCTGCTCCGGGAACGGCGGCTGCGGGTACTGCGTGCGCGGATCCTGGATGGCGAACTGGTTCTCGGTCGAGGGCATGGGTTGCGCTCCCGTCGGGTCGGAGATGAGCCGCCGGACGGCGACTCGACAGGCCCGACGCTAGGCATGTCCGGGGGCCCGCGAACCTGTTCCGTAAGGGTCATCGGCGGACGGCGCCAGGTCACCCCCGGCCGCAGCCAGGGACTCACAGGGCGACGATGCGGCGCGGTCGCGACGCCATAGTGGAGGGCATGGACCAGCTCGAGGACCTCGCCGGATGCCTGCGCTCGTGGCGCGATCGCCTGAGCCCGGCCGAGGTCGGGCTGCCGGAGGGCCGGGCGCGGCGCGCGCCGGGGCTGCGCCGTGAGGAGCTGGCCGGGCTCGCCGGCCTGTCGGTCGACTACCTCTCCCGGCTCGAACAGGGTCGGGCGTCGAACCCATCGGCCTCCGTGCTGGCCCCGCTCGCCCGCGCGCTGCGCCTCACCGACGCCGAGCGCGACCACCTCTACCGCCTCGCCGGCCACGCCCTCCCGGGGCCCGGCCAGATCAACCGCCACATCACGCCCGGCCTCCAGCGCGTGCTCGACCGCCTCACCGACGTGCCGGTGGTGGTGTCGGCACCGTCGGGCGAGATGGTCGCCGCGAACACCGTCGCCGAAGCGCTCATCGGCGAGCTCCCGACCGACCCGGACGACAGCAACATCGCCCGCAAGGTGTTCGGTCTCTCGCCCGACCACACCCGCTTCGTGCGCACCCCCGAGGAGCATGCGGCGCTGGAGCTGATCCTCGCCGGCGACCTCCACGACGCCTCCGGCCGCTTCCCGAACGACGCCTATCTGCGCCGCGTGATCACCGATCTTCGGGCGGGCAGTGCGCGCTTCGCCGAGCTGTGGGACGCCCATCCCGTCACGCGTCGCCACGCCGACCGCAAGTCGCTCGAGCATCCGCAGGTGGGCCGGATCACCGTCGACTGCGATCGCCTCTCCGTGGAGGGCAGCGACCTGACCGCGATCGTCTACACCGCGACGCCCGGGTCGCCGGACGCCGACGCGCTCGCGCTCGTCGCGGCGATCGGCCTGCAGCAGTTCGGCTGACGAGCCTGGCGGCCCGGAGCCGCCGAGGCTCGCGAACACGGTTCGTCCCGCACGGGTGGGAGCAACCGCGTCCGCGGCGCCGTGCGAAGATCGCGCCGTGCCCGAGGTGAAGACCGACCAGCGCCCCATCCTCGTCGCGCCCGATGCCTTCAAGGGCACCTTCACCGCCGCCGAGGTCGCCGACGCGATCGCCGAGGGGATCGAGTCCGCGGGCGTTCCGGCCGACCGCTGTCCGATCGCCGACGGCGGCGAAGGTACCGCGGCCGTGCTGGGCGGAGCGCTCGGCGGCCTGGTGCACGAGCTCGAGGTGACCGGCCCGCTCGGTGAGCGCGTGCTCGGCCAGTTCACGATGCTCGGCGACCCCGGAACGACCGCGGCCGCCTCACCGACAACGGCGCGTCGGGCCTCGCGCAAACGGACCCCGCGCACGGCGATCGTCGAGGTCGCCTCCGCCAGCGGCCTCCCGCTCCTCGCCCCCGAGGACCGTGATCCGCTGCGCACGTCGACGGTCGGCACCGGCGAGCTGATCGCGGCGGCGATCACCGCGGGCGCCGAACTCGTCCTCGTCGGATGTGGCGGCTCCGCGACGGTCGACGGCGGCGCCGGCGCGCTCGCCGCGATCGAGGAAGACGGCGGACCGCGCGGGGCCTCGCTGCTCTGCCTGTGCGACGTCGCGACCACCTGGGCGCGCTGCGCGGCGATCTTCGGCCCGCAGAAGGGCGCGGACGCCGAGGGTGTCGTCGAGCTGGAACGCCGCCTGGGCGACCTCGCGAAGACCTTTCCTGCCGACCCGACCGCCCTCCCGATGTCGGGCGCGGCCGGTGGTCTGGCCGGCGGGCTCCACGCGGCGCTCGGCGCGACGCTCCAGCGCGGCGCCCCCTACGTCCTGAACGCCCTCGGCACCGATGCGCGCATGCAGGCTTCGCGTTTCGTGATCGTCGGCGAGGGTCAACTCGATCGCACCACCCTCGACGGCAAGGCCCCCGGCGAGTTCGCGACCCGCGCTCGTCAGGGCGGTGTGCCCTGCCACGCCGTCGTGGGGCGGTCCGCGATCGAGCTCCTCGACGCGCGCATCGTCGACCTCATGGAGATCATCGAGGCACCCACACGCGACGACCTCGTCGCCGCCGGACGCTTCCTGGCGACCCGCTGATCAGGGCTGGCGACCCTCCTTCGGCGGGACGACCATGTGCCCGGCGACCGTGACGAGGAGCGTGAGCGTGTCGTCGAGGTACCGTCGCAGCTCGACCTCGTCGAATTCACGGGTGGACCCACGAGGGCGGTGGACGAGCACCAGGAGTCGCTGGCCCGGCCGCGCAGCGGCCACGAGCACCACCACCCAGGTCGTCGAGAGGGTCTGCGCGTAGAGCGTGTTCACGCGTCGTGCGATCCACCGCCCGGCACGATGGTCGAGTGCCCCACCGGCCAATGGAATCGAGAAGGTGTAGGGCACGCCCTCGTCGCGGATCTCCATCGTGCGACGGTCCCACCGCAGTCGCGGTGGGCGGGATCGCCGGACCGGCACGCCGGAGCGTCGCTCGACCACGAGCGGTACCGGCACCGGCGTCAGCGGGTCGAGGTGATCGGCCCAGGGGACCCGCCCGACGTCTGGGCGTCCCGGGATGGGGACCGCGAGCGGCTCGGGCTCGGGGACGAGCGGGGACGGGTCGACGGCTGACATGCGGGTACCTCGCGGAGTGAACGTGCGAAGACCCACCGTCGACCGGTCAGCCGTACCTCGGATCCCAACGGTTCAGGCCGCAGGACCCATGAGACAGAGCTCTGAGATTCAACGTGGAGCCGCCTGCCGTGGAAGCAGACAGGAGCTAGCATACGCACGCCGATCGAGGGTTCAAGCGCCAGAATATGAACGAAGTACTGCCGGGATCTAAGTGCTCATCTGTGCCCGGTCAATATCGGTCATGATGCTCGGCAAGTCAGGCTCCTTCCAGCGTTTCGTCGCTCGGGGAGCAGGGACCGATGTGGTGTTCGAGGATGCGCGGCTGATTGGGCGGCGCGTTTCGTGAACGGTTGGTTTGCGGAGGCCCCTTGGAACTACTACGAGCAGACATTCCCGTCGCGGAACAACCTTCGGAGATCACCCGCTTCGTCGTGCGCACCTTCGCGAAGAGTCTGGGACGAGGCCCGACGAGGGCTCGGGCCTATCCCACCGGTGACGTGATCTGTGTCCTCCTGCAGGAGACCCTGACCAGGCCCGAGCGACTCCTCCTCGAACACGGTCAGCTCACGGAGCTCTGCGCGATGCGGGCCGCGATCCAGCGGGCGATGCGCACGACGCTCGCGTCGGGGATCGAGTTCGCAACGGGCCGGCGGGTGGTGTCGCTGCACATCGACCATCAGGTCGAGGCCGACATCGTGGCGCTCACCTTCGTCCTGGAGGCGAGCGCCGACTAGCGGGCTCGACGTCTCCATCGCGCGGCGAGCGCCGGAGACCTTCGGCGGCTCGGGTGTGCCGGGCGGCACGCCCGACGTTCCGCCAACCGTCCACCGGCGCAGCCCGCCATGCGCGGCCGAGCGGACGGTTCTGCGAAGCTGAGCGCGCAGCCGGTCGCGGCTGCCCGTCTTCATGCCCAACGTGCGTCAACCCAGGACCGCTTCGCGGTCGACCATCACCTCGTTGGTGGTCCCGAACCCGATCGGCCGCCGCGCGGTCGTGGTCGGTGCCGGATCGTTCGGCACGGCCATCGCGGTGCTCCTCGCCCGAGGCGGTCTACGCACGACGCTGCAGACCCGCACGGAGGAGCAGGCCGAGGCCATGCGCTCCTCCCGCGAGAACGCGAAGTACCTGCCGGGCATCGAGCTGCCGCAGGAGCTGCGGATCGAGTCGGTCGACGCGGGCCTCTCGCGGGCCGAGATCGTCTTCCTCGGTGTGCCCTCGCGCGCGGTGATCGAGACGGTCGCCGAACTCGAGCAGCGCGGGCTGCGCCGCCGCGTGCCGATCATCGCCATGAGCAAGGGCCTCGTCCCACCGGACGGCCAGCTGCCCTCGCGCGTGCTGGCCCAGCGCTTCGGCCCCCTCCGCGTCGCCGCCATCGGTGGCCCCGCGCATGCGCAGGAGATGGTCAACGACGGCGCCGCGCTCGTCGTCGCCTCCGAGAACGAGAGCGTCGTCAACCTCGTCCAGCAGGTCTTCCTTCGCGCCGGCGTCGTGTGTGAGCGCACCCTCGACCCGGTCGGCGTCGAGCTCGGCGGGGTCGCCAAGAACGCCGCCGCTCTGGCCGCCGGCGCCACCGAGGCCCAAGGCCTCAACGCCGCGGGTGCTGCCGCCGGGCACATCTTCGCGGAGGTCTGGGACTACGCCGCCCGGCTCGGCGCCCGCCCCCAGAGCCTGCTCGGCCTGGCCGGCGTCGGCGACCTCGTCGCCACCGCCCTGGCCCCGCATTCGCGCAACCGTCGGGCCGGTGAGCTCCTCGCCGCCGGCGTGCCCGGCCACGAGATCCCCGTGAAGGTGGGCCAGGCCGTCGAGGCGCTCGAGACCGTGCCGCTCCTCGCGCGGGCCCTCGCCCTCGCCGGCGTGCAGGCGCCCGTCACCTCCGGCCTCGCCCAGCTCATCGCCGGCGAGCTCCCGCTCGACGAGTGGACCCAGCTCGTGCGCACCACGGTCCCGTCGCGCGACCGCTGGCGTGGCCAGTCGCGCCGCGAGATGACGGCCCGCCTGAAGGAACAGCTCAAGTTCCGCGGCACCGGCACGCTGCCGCCCGAACGCTCCGACTGAGCCGCCCGAACTACTCCGTGCGGGCGATGACCGCGTGGATGCGCGGCCCGTCGAGCTGCAGGCGCAGCACGTATCGCACGAGCTCGGTGGCGAGCACGCGGGCCTCCTCACCGACGTAGGTCCAGGCGACGTCGGCGGTGATCACGAGGCGACTGTTGGACTCGAGCTTCTCGATCTGCGGGCGGGCGTCGACCATGCCCTGGCGCAGGTAGTGCTCGGCGACGCGCGTGTAGGCGGTGCGGGTCTCGTCCTCGGTGGCGACGGTGAGGACCGATTCGTCGGTGACGACGATCCCTGGGTGACCGAAGCAGGCGACCAGCCCGTCGCCGTCGGCAGCCAGCAGCGCCGTCCGGTAGCGCTGCAGGAACGGGTCGACGACGAGGGCGGCCTGCTCAGGGGTGAGGGCTTTCGCAGCAGGGCGAGTCATCCTCGGAATCCTAGGAGGTGCCTCTCGAACGCCGCCCTCGGGCGATCGGTCTCCCGCCTCGTCAGGACGCGGGAAGGCGCTCGGACGCGGCGCGGGCCGGCGGCACTGTCCCCCGGTCGGTCAACGCCCGTACGCATGCGAGCGACAGTTTCCGAGCCCTCGCTCAGGCCGGTTTATGGTGGCGAGATGAGTGCCCCCATGCCAACTCGCGCGAGCATCGCCGCCGAGGCGGTTCGGGCGCTCCGCGGGCTCATGATCTCCCGGGCGCCGGACTGGCGACGGGAGACGCTGTCGGTCCCGATCGCCGTCGGGTTCACCCTGCTCTACCTCGGGGTCGCCGAGCTCTCCGGCCAGCTCATCACCACGGTCGCCATCTCGCCCTGGTATCCACCGGCGGGGCTCAGCCTTGCGGCGGTGCTCGTGTTCGGGCTGCGCGGGCTGCCCTTGGTGCTCGTCGCCGACGCCCTCCAGCTCGTCGTGCGGGGCCAGGACGACCTGCTCGCGTCGATCGCGCAGGGCATCGCCCAGGCACTCTTCTGGGGCGGCGCCGGCCTCCTGCTGCGGCCGAAGCTGCTGGCGGAGTCGCCGCTCTCCCGGATGCGGGAGCTCGCCTGGTTCGGGGCCATCGGCGTGGTGATCGCCCCGCTCGTGGCCGGTGCGCTGGGGGTCGCGCTGATCAAGGTGCTGAACTCGTCGGGCTGGGACGACTACTTCTCGACGGTGCAGCTCTACGCGATCGGCGACTCGATCGGCGTGCTCTCGCTGACCCCGACGATCCTCGTGCTCTCCGGCTGGGCACGGCGACGAGCCGCGGCCTGGCGAGCGGTGCAGCATGCGGTCGGCGGACGCGGCTGGGAGGGCTGGACGATGCTTCTGCTGACCATCGGGTTGCCGGCACTCTCGGTGGTCCTGTGGAACGGCGACCTCCTGGCCTTCGCCGTGCTCCCGGTCGCATGGGTCGCGGTGCGTCGGGGCATGCCGACCGCGGCGCTCGCCCTCGGCGCGTGGTCGCTCTCGGCGGTCGCGGGGTTCGCGATCGACGACAGCGGCGGAGTCACCCTTCGCGAGATCTCGGCCCTGATGATCTCGACGGGGATGCTGTCGCTCTCGGCGGCGGCGATCGTGACCGAGCGCGAGCGCGGACGCGCGCGGATGGCCTACCTCGCCCTGCACGACGACGTGACCGGGCTCCCCAACCGTCTCGGGTTCACCGAACAGGTGGCCGACGCGCTGCGCCGCGGCGACCGCGACGACGTCGCCGTCCTGCACGTTCGACTCCAGACCCTCTCCAGCGTCACGGCCGCCTCGGCCTCCGAGGTGATCGCGCCCGAAGCCCTCGACCGCGTGCTGCTGCGGGCCGCGCACCGGCTGCGCCGCCTCACCGGCCCGGACGCCACCATCGCGCGTATCGGGACCGGCCGGTTTGTGGTGCTGCTCGACGGTCCGGACGCCGCTCGTGTCGAAGCGATCGCCGCCCATCTCGTGGGTGGGCTCGCCCGGCCGGCGGTGGTCGACGGGCGGGAGTACCTCTTCGGGCCCGTGATCGGATCGGCGGTCGGGTCGGCCCGTGAACACCCCGAGCGCGTCCTGGAGAAGGCCCAGCTGGCGGCCGATTCCGCCGGTCCGCAGACTCGCAACACCGCCGCCTACGACGAAGGCATGCGCCGAGCCGCCGATCAGTCCCGCGAGCTGGGGGAGGAGCTGCGCCGAGCGATCGACGACGGGGCCCTGCACCTCTGTTTCCAGCCGATCGTCGCGGCTTCCGACCGTCGTCCGCTGGGTGCCGAGGCCCTCGCCCGCTGGACCCATGCCGAGCGCGGCCCGATCGGCCCGAACGAGTTCATCCCCGTCGCCGAGGCGTGCGGGCTCATCCTGCCGCTCGGGCGCTGGGTGCTCCAGGATGCCTGCCGCCAGGCCGCGGGCTGGCCTGCGCCGGCGCCTGGCGACGCGCCCCTCGTGGTGCACGTGAACCTCTCACCGGTGCAGCTGCGCGACGAGGGCCTCGTCGCCTTCGTCGCCGACACGCTCCGCGCCTCGAACCTTCCGGCGCATCGTCTCTGCCTGGAACTCACCGAGTCGGCACTCTTCGACGATCTCGACGTCGCTGCCGGCCGGGTCGAAGAGCTGACCGCCCTCGGCGTCGCCGTCGTGCTCGACGACTTCGGCACGGGCGCCAGTTCGCTCTCCTGGCTGCAGCGACTCCCCGTCACCGCCCTCAAGATCGATCGCTCCTTCGTCTCGAAGATCGAGGAGCACTCCGTCGACGAGGCCATCGTGAGCGCGACGCTCGGCCTGGCTCGCGCGATCGACCTCGACACCGTCGCCGAAGGCGTCGAGACCGAGGCCCAGCTCGCGTCGCTCCTGGCGCTCGGCTGCTCCAGCATCCAAGGCTTCCTCATCTGCCGGCCGATCCCGGGTGACGCCCTGCTCAAATGGCTCTCGACCCCGGTGATCGTGCCGCTTCCGGCCCCGTTGCCGAACGCGACCGCCGACGAGCCCGCCGGCGCCTGACGCCGCGGCCTCGCCCCGCCGGCGCCTGAC
>JAURVW010001076.1 GCA_030655275.1 Solirubrobacteraceae bacterium | reverse complement strand
CTTCAGATGGTCCTAATGCTACAGATCTTCTGCACGGAGCGGAAGATCGTTACACCGCCGCCCGCTGTCAACCGAGTCGCTGAGTTGATACTCAGTGATGAGGACTATACATGGCGGGACCTGGTGGCCGAGCTTTTCTGCGTTCCCAGGCGTCTCAACTCCTCGGATGCCCTAGAAGCCCGCGTTGTAGCGCCTCTCTTGCCAACGGAGTCTCCGACTCCCTCCTCGCCTCCTTCCACTGAGCCGCCAGCTCAGCCCGCACTGACTGAGTCTCTGGCTCTTCCAGTTTCGCTGCCTTCTGACCGCGCAGGTCAACCCATGCATCTTGAGTCTCTGGCTCATCTTCCGTTGTTGTTTGCTGATCCTTTGGTTCAACTCGCACCGACTGAGCCTCTGGCTCGCCCTCCGCTCTCACCTGCTGATCCTCCGGCTCAGCCCGCACTGACTGAGTCTATGGCTCATTCCTTGCTCTCGCTTGCTGACCCCGCGGGTCCGCCCATGCTGACTGAGTCTACGACTCCTTCCTCGCTCTCGCTTGCTGACTCCACGGGTCGGCCCATGCTGACTGAGTCTATGACTCATTCCTCGCCCTCGCTTGCTGACCCCGCGGGTCCGCCCATGCTGACTGAGCTTCGGGTTCAGCCCATGCTGCGAACTGAACTCCTTGCCTGTGCTTCGCGCCTGCCTCTTCTTCCTCGGAAAGGTCGAAGTGGCGCTGCGCTGTTGCAAAAACAACAAGCACAAGGCCAGGAATTCCTGCAACTGTCGGCTCGCTCATCATCACAGCGCGCTTGCAGAGAGGCCCTTGCAAATGCTAGTTTGGCCAATGCATCATCGCAATCATCACTTGCATTAGCTGAACTCGCAGGGAACGACAACAACCCCAAGCAAAACTGCTGCTTAGGCAGCAGCACCCGCAACTTACGCAAAACCACGCGATTCAAGGGCGGCGGCACAGGTGGTGGTCCGAACTTGGCCGTCGCTCGAATGCAACAGGCGTTGTCGTTGCCCAGCCGTTGTTGTCTTGCACCTAGCATTGTTTCTTCCTCCTACATTTAGATAGTAGAGACCTCCCCAGAGAAAAAGGCATAACACACATGAGAACGACGCTCGGAGCAGCACTAGAAGGGTTTTTTTAGT
>JAURVW010001073.1 GCA_030655275.1 Solirubrobacteraceae bacterium | reverse complement strand
CGACGCCGACGCCGACTCCGGTTCCGGTCGTTCCGGCGGTCCCCGTCCCGACCGGTGTCCCGACGCCCTCCCCGATCCCGACGCCGACGCCGCTTCCCAGCGCCCCGCAGGCGTCGAAGGTGAAGTCGACCTCGAAGGGCTCGAGCCTCCAGATCACGTTCGGTGAGACCGCGGCCGACACCAGCCTCAAGGTCGGCGCGAAGACGAAGTCGAAGGTGAAGCTCTCGAGCAAGGGGAAGGCGAAGATCGTCACCGTTGCTCAGACGAAGACCGTCAAGACCTCGAAGGGCAAGGCCCCGAAGGTCGTGCTCAAGCTGACGGCCGACGGCAAGAAGCTCCTGAAGGCGCGCGGCTCGTTGAAGATCGTGATCACGATCGGGCAGACCGGCCGCGCGACGGTCACGAAGACCGTCACGATCAAGCCGTAGGGCAGACCGACCTGGGCCCGTCCTGATCAGCGGACGGGCCCGGAACGACGTGAGGGCGGGAGGCAGCCAAGCTGCGTCCCGCCCTCACTCGTTCCCGGAGCCTGCCCGGCTCCCGAAGGGTGGGCTCAGGTGCGGGCCGACGTGGCGGCGTCGAGGCGCGTCATCGTGACCGCGACCGTGAGCGCGGCCCCGGCGGAGCCGAAGTAGACGCCCTTCGTCGGCGGGACGTCGGAGTAGCGACGGCCGTGGCCGATCTTCACATGGGTCTCGCCAGCGAGCTTGCGGTTGGTCGGGTCGATCCCGACCCAGACCGGCTCGGGGTTCTCCTCGTCGCCGGGGAGCAGCCCCTCGACCCACGCATGGGTCTGCACCTCGACCGATTCGGCGGCGTCGTCCTGGCCGCCCGCGGTCGAGAAGAGGTAGCCGGAGACGTACCGCGCCGCGATGCCGTTGCGCCGCAGCAGCACCACACCGAGGTGGGCGAAGTCCTGGCAGACGCCGGCGCCGAGCCCGAGGAAATCGTCGACGGTCGAACCGACGTACGTCGCGCCCGGCTCGTATCGGAACCGGTCGGCGATGATGTTGGAGAGGTTGTGGGCGGTCGCGAGGGGCGTGGCGCCGCGCATGTCGTCGACGAGCTGATGGTTGAGCGTGACCGGCTCGTCCCCGAGTGGCAGCAGGAACTCGCCGGCGACCTCGATGTAGCTCTCGCTGAGCAACGCCTCCCACGAGGCCTCGGGTGCCTGCTTGGGCTCGGACGTGACGACGCGGGCGCGCACGTCGACCGTGAGGTGGTCGTGCGGCTTGGCGATTCCGAACTCGAGCACCTGCGTGCCGTAGTAGTCGACGTGGCGCTGCAGGCGGGCCTCGGGTTCGAGGCGCACGTGGAACTCGTCGCAGCGCTGCGACGACGTCGTCGCGGGATGCACCCGTAGCGCGTTGAGGTTGTCGCTGACCGGCGAGTCGTAGGCGTACTCGGTGAGGTAGTGGATCTCGTAGTTCATGCCATCACCAGGCCGGCTGCGGGCATCGCGCCGGCGAAGTAGCGCTCGGCGATGTCCTTGTCGATCAGGGTCAGTTCGGACTGCACGAGCTCGCAGGTCTCCGCGAGGTTCACGCTGGCCTGCGCACCACGCCCGCGGAAGTCGAGGTCGGCGCCGAGGCGCGAGAGGCGCAGCACGGGCTCGGAGCGGCGCGGTGAGTCGTCCGCGTTCCCGAGCGCGCGATGGAGCGCGTCGACGGAGGCGGCGACCGAGTCGGGGTAGTTGCGTTCGTACAGCAGGAACCGTGCGACCGGACCGGCGTGCGCAGGGGAGGGGACCGCGCGACGGAACGCCTGGAACCCGCCGACGGCGTGCAGCAGGGCCTGTGCTTGGCCATCCTGGAGGCTGGCATCGGCGACGGTCTCGCCCTCGGTGGGCTCCGGCGCCGGCATCGCGACGCGCAGCATGCGCAGGACCATGTCGGCCGACTCGATCCGGCCGCCGGCCGTGAGGAACGCGTTGGCCTCGTCGCGCAGCATCGTGCGGCTCGTGAGCCCCCAGAAGAGGGCGGAGCGCTCGCGGACGTACTGGAAGACCGAGTACGGACCCATACCGAAGCGGCCGTTGGAGTCGCTCTCCAGGAGGGTGAGCTGCGTGGTGTTGATCGCCTCCCACATCTCGGCCGAGACGACGTCGCGCACCGTGCGAGCGCCCTCGCGGGCGCGGTCGACGCAGGAGATCAGCGAGGCCGGCTCGTTGCGGTCGAGCGTCATCCGGCGCAGCACGTCGGCGGAGCCGTACCCGGAGTCGGACTCGGCACCCATGATGGCGACGATCGATTCCCAGTCCAGGCGCACGGCGGCGTTGCCGGAGCGGGACGTGTCGGCGGCGCTCTGCAGGCTGGCCTGGAACACGCCGTCGAGGAGACGGGCCGTGTGCTCGGCGCGGGCGACGTTGCGGCCGAGCCAGAACAGCTCCTGCGCGATACGGGACAGCATCTAGGCGAGCCCTCCGTCGGTCGGGTGGGCGGTGGCCGGATCGGCGGCCGGGTCGGCACCGGGCGGGACCGCGGTCGTCTGGCTCTGGCTCTGCGTCTGCGTGACGCCGGTCGATGTCGGCGCCTGTTGCTGCTGTTGCTGCTGCTGGCCGTGCCACTCGCTGCCGTACCGCATGTCCGGCATGATCGGGGAGACGATCCGGGTCGAGGTGACCTCGCCGCCGACGGGCGCGTCCTCGTGCTGCTCGAGCACCCACGTGTCCTTGGAGCCGCCGCCCTGCGAGGAGTTCACGATCATCGAACCCTCGACCATCGCGACGCGCGTGAGACCGCCCGGGACGATCTTGATCGTCTCGCCGAAGACCGCGAACGGGCGCAGGTCGACGTGCCGCGGGGCGAGGACGCCGTCCGGTCCGGCGGTCGGGACGGTGGAGAGGTTCACGAGCTCCTGCGCGATCCAGTCTTCCGGCTTCGAACGGATCACCGCAGCGAGCGAGGCGAGCGCTTCGCTGGAGGTGCGCGGGCCGATGCACACGCCCTTGCCGCCCGACTCGTTCGTCGGCTTGAAGACGAGCTCGTCCATGCGACCGAGCGCGTATTCGAGCTGCTTGGGATCGGCCATCAGGTACGTCTGGACGTTGTCGAGGATCGGCTCCTCGCCCAGGTAGAACTTGATCATCTCCGGCACGTAGTGGTAGATCGCCTTGTCGTCGGCGACGCCGGTGCCGACCGCGTTGGCGATCGCGACGGTGCCGGCGCGGTAGGCGCGGATCAGGCCGGGCACGCCGAGGAGCGAGTCGGGTCGGAACTCGAGCGGATCGATGAAGTCGTCGTCGAGGCGGCGGTAGATCGCGTGGACGCGCCGCAGCCCGGCGGTCGTGCGCATGTAGACGACGTCGTCGCGCACGACGAGGTCGGAGGCCTCCACGAGCTCAACGCCCATCTGCCGCGCGATGAAGGAGTGCTCGAAGTAGGCCGAGTTCATCGAGCCCGGGGTCCAGACGACGATCGTCGCCTCGTCCTCCGCGCTCGGCGCCGCCGCGCGCAGGGCGGCCGCGAGGATCTGCGGGTACTGGTCGACCGGACGGACGCGGTAGTCGCGGAAGAACTGCGGCACGAGGCGGGTCATTGCGACCCGGTTCTCGAGCACGTACGAGATGCCGGACGGCGTACGGACGTTGTCCTCCAGCACCTTCCAGGAGCCGTCGCTGTCCTTCACCAGGTCGCAGCCCGCGACGTGGCAGTAGACGCCGCCGGGAGGACGGATGCCGTGGACGGCGCGCGCAAAGTGGGAGCGGCTCACGATCAGCTGCCACGGCACGAGGCCCGCGCGGACGATCTCGCGCTCGTGGTAGACGTCGTCGATGAAGCGGTTCAGCGCGGTGATGCGCTGGGCCAGGCCCCGCTCGATGTGGTCCCACTCCGGCGCCGGCAGGATGCGCGGCACGAGGTCGAGCGGGAACGGGCGATCGCGCACCGGTCCCGCTTCGCCGGAGGCGTCGAAGGTGATCCCCTGTTGGACGAAGATCGCGTCTCTTCGATGCCCCGCCTCGGCCAGGGCTTGCGGACCGAGGTCCGCGAGCTCCCGGGCGAGGGAGACGGTATGGGGGTGCGGGTGAGCGCCTGGGGCGAAGACCTCATCGAAAGGTCCGCCGGTCTCTGGGCCGTACGCCATGGGAGTCTGGTCAGGGGTCGAGATAGACAGAGGTGCAGCTTGTTACAGCGCGACCCGCCCACGTTTGTGCAGACGGCCGAACCTGGACCTGGAGCCTTGTACGTCTGGCCTACAGGTCGGCGCTCACGCTAGGTCACGACGGACCAGGAGTCGTTGCGACGGCGGGGCACCTCCGGGCAGACCGTTGCGTGGGCCGGATCGGCGACGTGCAAGCCGGGCGGCGCCGACCGACCCGCGAAACTGCCGCCATGGTCCCCGTTTCCCTGGGCGTGTCGGTCGTGGTGCTGGCCGGCGTCCTGCTCGTCGTCGTCATCGTGGTCGGCTCGCTCATCGCCGCCGCCGTCCTGCAGTACCGGCGCGCCCAGGACGCCATCGCGGAGAAGCGCGCGGCGCAGGCGCTTGCCGAGGGGGAGGAGGCCGAGCGGCGCGAACGCGACCTGCGGATGGACGCGGAGCTGTCGCGCATCGCCTTCGAGAACGAACGACGGCGGGTGCGGGAGGACCGGCCCGGGCTGGCACGCGCGGCGGCCGCCGACGCACCTGCGCCCCATCGAGGCCCGAGCACGACCCTGCTCATGACCGACCGCTGGTCGCTCGATCGACCGCTGCGGCTGGACCCGGACGGCGGCGGGGTGCGCGTGCAGGCGACGACGGAGGCGGGGCCGAAGCCGCCGGTCGCGTTCCGTGAGGCGCTCGCGGCCTGGCGACCCCGGACGGCGCTCGCGCCCACCTACCCCGGCTACGTGCACGTCACCGACGCGATCCACGAACTCGAGGAGCCACCACCCGGCCGGTACGTGAACCGCGACTGCTATCGCGTGGTCGGCCTCGAGGTCGACGGCGACGGGGTGCGGCTGGAACTCGGACGCACCTCCTATTTCGCGGTGCTCGACGAAGCCGTGCCATTCGAGTGCGACGTGGCGCGGCGCCACGGGCCGGAGGGCACCGGCGACGAGATGCCCGCGAGGTTCGGGAGCGAGTCGGCTCCTTCGCTGCGCGCGGTGCTGGGTGATCCCTTCGATCCGTCGTCGCGCACGATGGTCGGTTCGGTGAGCACCCTGGTGCTGCGTCGCGACGCCGACGGCTCGGCCGAGTTCTGGCTCCACGCGCGGCGGACCGTCGGCATGGTCGGCGGCCAGACCCACGTCGTGCCCACCGGTGTGTTCCAGCCCGCCATCGACGACCTGCCCGAGGTGTTCGCGCGCGACGCCGCCCCGTGGTGGACGGTCGTGCGGGAAACGTCGGAGGAGCTGCTCGGGATGTGGAACGTCGACGAGCGCTCACTCGGCGACGACGTGTACGAGACGCTCGATCCGCTCGCGTCGATCGAATCCGCCCGCCGCGACGGCGCGGCCCGGCCGTGGCTCGTCGGCTTCGGACTCGATCCGCTCTCCCTCTGGCTGGAGATCCTCACCGTGCTCGTGATCGACGCCCCCGACTTCGATCGCATCGTCGGGCAGCCGCCCCGCGAGAACGGCGAGGGCACGATCCTCGGTCGCACCCGCCCCGACGGATCGTTCGGCGGCTTTCCCTTCACGCAGGAGGGCATCGACGAGGCCCTCGCCGGCGAGGCGCTGGCGCCGGCGGCCGACGGCCTGCTCCGGCTCGCCTGGCAGCACCGGGGCACGTTGGTCTGAACCCGGCTGTGTGACCAGACCCACGATCGCGCCTCTTCAGGAGTGGTCCAACCGAGCCGATCGGATGGGCAGTCGCAAACGACACCACGGATCACCTCGGTACGCCGAGCCGCAGTAAGTCCCTCGACCGCCCGTGATCGGCGAGTCGTGGATGGGCCGCCCCAAGCCAGCAACGCTCCCAGAGCCGCGCCTGCTTCGAGCGGCTTTCGTGCGTCCGCGCCCGGGAGCCGCTCATCACCGCACCGACGACCAGACCTCTCCCGCAGCAAAGCCCCTCCGCCGTGAACTCCATCTCCGTCATCTCCTCCATCGCCATGGCCGTCGGCCTGGCTGCCGCGCTTCCCCAGATCGTGCAGATGGTCAGCACCCGTTCGTCGGGCGGCCAGAGCGTGCTGGGCTGGGGCATGGGCCTCGTGACGAACCTCTCGATGGCCTACGTGAACCTCTTCGGCTTCGGGGCGAAGGCGCTCATGATCTCCAACGTGTTCAGCGCACTGCTGTGCGTCACGGCGATGCTGCTCATCGTGCGCTTCGGCGCCGGCGCTCGCGGCGACCTCGGCGGTGCCGACCACGCCCGGCAGCACTCGGCGCCCGCAGCGGTCGGCGACGCCGACCCGGCGATCGAGGCGTTCGCCGCGCAGCTCCGCGCGCTCCCGCCGCTGGCCTCGGAGAGCGCCCTGGTCGACCTGCCGACGACCGAGTTCGTGGCCATCAGCGAAGCGGTCCTCGCCGCCCGCGACCGCCGCGAACGAGGGAGCACGCCCCGTGCCCGGCACGCCGAGACGCTCGCCGTGGCCGCCTAGCCCTACACCTCCCGGGGGCCGCTCGCTACAGTGGCGGCAGCAGATGACCGCCGCCCTCGACGACGACGACCCTCCGCAACGCAAGGGACGGGCCCGCCCGTCTGGCGCCCGAGAGGCGGTGACCCCATGGAGTGGGTGCTGATCCTCGTCGCGCTGCTGCTCGTCGCTGCCTGCGGCGCCTTCGTCGCCGCCGAGTTCGCGCTCATCACGGTCGACCGGCCGTCGCTCGAGCGCGCCGCCGCCACCGGAGACCGCCGCGCCGCCGGCGGCGTGAAGGCCCTGCGTTCGCTCTCGACGCAGCTGTCCGGCGCGCAGGTCGGCATCACCGTCACGAACCTGGCGATCGGCTTCCTCGCGGAGCCGTCGATCGCGGAGATCGTCGACTCCCCGCTGGAGTCGCTCGGGCTGGGGGAGGACGCCGCCAAGGGCGTCGCCGTCGCGATCGCCCTCACCCTCTCGACGGTCCTCACGATGGTCTTCGGCGAACTGGTCCCGAAGAACATCGCGATCTCGCGCCCGCTCGAGACGATCCGCACCGTCGAGCGCTTCCAGCGCGGCTTCACCACGGCCGTCGCCTATCCGATCCGCTTCTTCAACGGCACCGCCAACATCATCCTCCACCGCTTCGGACTCGAGCCCCAGGAGGAGCTGGCCTCGGCCCGTTCGCCGCAGGAGCTCGCGTCGCTCGTGAACCGCTCAGCGGAGCAGGGCACCCTCGCTGAGGGCACCGCCGATCTCCTCGCGCGCTCACTCGCGTTCGGTGATCGCCGCGCCGCTGCGCTCGGGCAACGAGATGATCGGCGTGCTGAAG
>JAURVW010001072.1 GCA_030655275.1 Solirubrobacteraceae bacterium | reverse complement strand
CGGCGGCGCGGGAGTACCGCCCGCGTGCGGGCGGGCCCACGCCTGTTGGGCGGCGTTCAGTGGCGGCTTCGGCGGCGCGGAGCCGTCGAGCGGCTGCCAGATCGACTGCGGCGCCTGCGGCGCCTGGGGCGTCGAGGACGGTTCCGGCTTGCGGAGATCGGGGCCGGTGGCGTCCTGCGGGGGCTCGTCGCCACTCATCGTGGGTCGCGGGGTTCGAGGACGACACGCGAGCGGGAGACCATGTCATGCAGGGTACGGCGCTGGACGTCGCCGAGCGGCCACAGGTACTGCGCCAGCTGCAGGAGGCCGCCGGTGAGGATCGACCCGAGCCCGAAGAGCACCTCGCGCACCACGAGCGTGCGGTACAGCGCCCACCAGAACGTGATCCGGGCGCCATCGGTGCGCATCAACCGGATGCCCACGGCGCGCCGCCCAGGCGTCTGGCCCTGCGTGCTCGCGGCGAATGCGGCCGAGTAGAGCCCGATGATCAGCCAGTAGACGGCGGTCGC
The DNA here is from genome assembly GCA_030655275.1 of Solirubrobacteraceae bacterium. Lineage (GTDB taxonomy): Bacteria > Actinomycetota > Thermoleophilia > Solirubrobacterales > Solirubrobacteraceae > JAGIBJ01. The sequence continues at coordinate 6,856 of JAURVW010001072.1, read as the reverse complement.
GGCCAGGAGGATGAGGACCGACCAGTAGACGAAGCGGCCGAGCGGGACCTCGTCGCCCTCGCTCTCGACGAACACGTCCCAGTCGGCCTCCAGCCGGGGATCGTCGACGGCGTCGCGGATCAGCGACGGCAGCAGGAACGACCACACCGCGATGAGCGGCACGAGCAGGATGGCGAGGTCGATCGCGTACGCCGCGGCCCGCCTGCCCCAGCCGGCCAGGAGGTAGACGGCGGACCCGCCCGCCGGAGCGGGCGGCGTGCCGAGCTGCGTCGCGGGCTCAGCCACGCACGACGCGCGTGTTCACGATCAGGTCGTGGAGCGAGCGGTTCTCGCTGTCCCACAGCGGCCAGAGGTAGTCGAGCAGCTGCGCGATGCCGATCGTGACCGAGCTGCCGACGACGCCGAAGAGCAGCCACTTCACGGCGACCTCGCGGAGCGCCGCGAACCCGAAGGTCATCGGCTGACCGTCCGCGCGGACGACGCGGATGCCGGTCGCGCGCTTGCCGGGCGTCGCGCCGTTCCACTTCGACATGAAGTACGGCGCGTAGAGCAGGACGGCGACGAGGTAGACGACCCCGAGCACGAGGAACGAGGCGATCCCGGCGAAGACGCCGGCGTCGCTGGTGTCGTCGCCGCTGAAGGAGATCCCGAAGATCGCGGCCACGATGAACACGATCGGGATCACGGGGACGCTGATGATGATGCCGTCGATCAGGGCGGCGCCGACGCGTCGCCACCACCCGGAGAGCTCATAGGTGCCGCCCTGCGGCATCGGGCTGCCGGCCGGCGGGTACGGCTGGCCGGGCAGGCCGCCGCCACCGGGCAGACCGGGCTGCCCCGGCTGATGGAGCGAGCCCGCGGGCTTCTCGAACGACGGACCGCCGCCTCCACCGGGGACGCCGCTCATCACGACGAGACCGTGGACGGGCTGGCTGGAGTGGTGCGTTGGCATTCGACCGTGCTTGTTCGAGGGGGCGAGGCGCGTTGGCGCTCAGGACGTAGGCCACATCCTGCCTGGTGGAGCGCTCCCGTCAAGCGGTCAAGCGTTGACGACCCGCGTTCGGGCCATGAAGTCGTGACCCGCGCGGCTCTGGTCCTCCCACAGGGGCCAGAGGTAGTTCAGCAGCCACGGGAAGAACATCCAGCCGCCGATCCAGGTCATCACGATCGTCTTGGCGACCGACTCCCGCAGCACCGAGACGCCGAAGCTCGGGGCGACGCCCGCCTCGGTCACCACGCGGATGCCGACGGCCCGCTTGCCGGGGGTCGCGCCGTTCCACATCGTCATGAAGATCGGGCCGTACGCGAGTGAGAGCACGATGTAGTGGATGAAGAAAGCGGCGACGAAGATCCCGCCGAGGTTGGAGATGCCGTCGGGCTCGTCGTAGACGACCGTGGAGAACGGGTCGTCGGCGAAGAGCACGAAGAGGACCGTGGCGATCACGAAGGAGATGACGAACTTCACGAGGGCGTCGATGATGATCGCCCCGAAGCGGGCACCCCAGCCGGCGAGCACGAGCGCGGCCCCGCCGGCCGGCTGGCCGTACGTCGAAGGCTGCGGTGCGGCGAAGGACGGCTTCTGCAACGACGGCCCCTGCGGCTGCCCGAGCGGCTGGCCCTGGGGCGTGGCTCCGGGGATCCCGAGGGGCTGGGAGCCGGGGTTCCCGAAGGGCTGGTTGGGTGGCGGCTGGGTCATGGTCTGCAACGCAGTGTGTCAGGTCCGTCACGGGTAGATTCGTGCCATGAGCATCCCCGCATTCGACCCGCGCACCCCGGTCATCCCGCTGCGTGGGGAGATCGACGAAGCCGTCGCCCGCGTCCTGGATTCAGGGGCCTTCGTGCTCGGTCCGGAGGTCGCGGCGTTCGAGGCGGCGTTCGCGGAGCAGCTCGGGGCCAAGCACGTGGTCTCGGTCGCGAACGGCACCGAGGCCATCACGATCGCGCTGCGGGCGATCGGCGTCGGGCCCGGCGACGAGGTGATCGTCCCGTCGTTCACGTTCTTCGCGAGTGCGGAGGCAATCCCGCCGACGGGCGCCACGCCGGTGTTCTGCGACGTCGACCCCGGCACGCGCTGCGTCACCGCCGAGACGGTCCGCGCGGCCATGACGCCGAGGACGAAGGCCGTCGTCGTCGTGCATCTCTTCGGCAACGTCGCGCCGGTCGCGGAGATCGAGGCGCTGGGCGTCCCGGTCGTCGAGGACACGGCCCAGGCGACGGGCGCGCTCGGCGTGCGGGCCGACGGATCGGTTGCCTCCGCCGGCACCCTCGGCAAGGCCGGCACCTTCTCCTTCTACCCGTCGAAGAACCTCGGCGGCTTCGGCGACGGTGGCGCGATCACCACCGACGACGATGCCGTCGCCGAGCAGGCCCGCCTGCTGCGCCTGCATGGCTCGCGCGCGAAGGACACGTACCTCGAGGTGGGCTACAACAGTCGCCTCGACGGCATCCAGGCCGCGATCCTCGGCGTGCTGCTGCCGCACCTGCCGGCGTGGGTGGAGCACCGTCGGGCGGCCGTCGACCGGTACCGGGCCAGCGCGCTGGCCGAGGTCGTCGGGCTCCCCGTCGACGGCCCGGGCACGTCGCCCGCCTGGAACCTGATGGTGGTCACGCACCCCGAAGCCGACCGGCTGGCCGCGGGCCTGCAGGAGCGCGGCATCGAGGCCCGCGCCTACTACCGCGAGCCGATCCATCTGCAACCCGCGATGAAGCCGTGGCCGACGACCGTCGACCTCCCCGGCACCACGCACCTCGCCGCGCAGCACCTCGCGCTGCCGCTCTCGGCCGCGATCACCGACGCGCAGGTCGACGAGGTCGCCGCGGCCGTCGCCGAGCTGGCGTAGTTCGCGACGGGCTCTGCCCGGCCACGGCCCCCTTTCCCTGCAAGTGCACCGGTAATCTGACTACCGCACCGGTACGCATCCAACCGAGTATGTGACTAGGGTCACGCCTGAGCGGCCGCTTTCCCTCGGCCGCGCAGGGAGGAGACCGATGGCCGGCGTCACGCTCGACGGCATCAGCAAGATCTATCCGGACGGCACGCGCGCAGTGTCGTCGCTGGACCTTGCGATCCAGGACGGCGAGTTCCTCGTCCTCGTCGGCCCGTCCGGCTGCGGCAAGACGACCGCGCTGCGCATGGTCGCCGGGCTCGAGGAGATCTCCGAGGGCACGCTCTCCATCGGCGACAAGGTCGTCAACCACACGCCGTCGCGCGACCGCGACATCGCCATGGTGTTCCAGAGCTACGCGCTCTACCCGCACCTCTCCGTGTACGACAACATCGCCTTCGGCCTGCGGATCCAGAAGGTCGCGAAGTCCGAGATCGACCAGCGCGTCCGCGAGGCCAGCCGCGCGCTCGATCTCGACCAGTATCTCGATCGCAAGCCCCGCGCCCTCTCCGGCGGCCAGCGGCAGCGTGTCGCCATGGGCCGCGCGATCGTCCGCAAGCCGGCCGCGTTCCTGATGGACGAGCCGCTCTCCAACCTCGACGCCAAGCTCCGCGTCCAGACCCGCGCAGAGATCGCGAAGCTCCAGCAGGACCTCGGCGTCACCACGATCTACGTCACCCACGACCAGACCGAGGCCCTCACCATGGGCCACCGCGTCGCCGTGATGCGCAAGGGCGAGCTGCAGCAGGTCGCCCCGCCGCAGGAGCTCTACGACCGTCCCGTCAACCTCTTCGTCGGCGGCTTCATCGGCTCCCCGTCGATGAACATGCTCGAGGCCACGCTCGTGAAGGACGGCGACGGATTCCGCGCCGACCTCGGCAACCAGTCGCTCACGCTCGACGCCGAACTCGTCGCCGCGCGCTCCGGGCTGCGGGCCTACGAGGGCCAGGAGGTCATCCTCGGCATCCGTCCCGAGGAGCTCGAGGACTCCGCCCTCGTCGACGCGGCCCCGGCCGACCGTCGCCTCAAGGGCATCCTGCGCCTGCGCGAGGCGCTCGGCTCGGAGATCATGGCCCACCTCGAGGTCGACGCCCGCCCGGCCCAGACCGACGAGGCCCGCGAGCTCGCCGCCGACACCGGCCTCACCTCACTCGACGAGAGCAAGCCCGGCGCGACCGTCGTCGGCCGCTTCGGCCCGCGTTCGAAGGCCGCCGTCGGCGACACCGTCGAGGTCTTCGTCGACACGCGCAACCTCCACTTCTTCGACCCCCGCTCCGGCCTCGGTATCTACGACCAGGCCCCGAGCGGATCATCCACCCAACCCTCTCCGCTCAGTCCCACCAAGGAGCTCACGTGAAGCAAACTCGACTGGTCCCCGCCCTCGCGGCGTTCGGGATCGCAGCCGCCGGTCTCGCCGGCTGCGGCGACGACGACAAGAGCACCGACTCGGCAGCCTCGCCCGCCGCGGTCGCTCCGACCACCGCCTCCACCGATGTCAAGGGCACGGTCAACGTGCTCGCGACCTGGTCCGCCGCCGAGCAGAAGTCCTTCCAGGCCGTCATCGACGCCTTCGAGGCGAAGTACACCGGCGTCACGGTGAAGTACAAGTCGGGCGGCGACAACACGCCGACCCTCCTCTCCACCGCCGTCGAAGGTGGCAACCCGCCGGACGTCGCCGCCGTCGCCCAGCCGGGCACGATCAAGGAGTTCCAGGAGAAGGGCGCGCTCCAGCCGCTCGACTTCGCGGAGGACACGGTCGAGGCCGAGTACCCCGCCGACATCGTGAAGCTCGGCAAGATCGACGACAAGCAGTACTCGTTCGTCTTCAAGGCCGCCAACAAGTCGACGGTCTGGTACAACACCGCCGCCTTCACGGACGCCGGCGTCACCCCGCCGAAGACGTGGGAGGAGTTCCTCTCGAACGCCAAGACCATCGGTGGCTCCGGCACCCCGGCGTACTCCATCGCGGGCGCCGACGGTTGGACCCTCACCGACCTCTTCGAGAACATCTACCTCCGCCAGGCCGGCGCCGACAAGTACGACCAGCTGACCGAGCACGAGATCCCGTGGACCGATCAGTCCGTCAAGGACGCGCTCACGTCGATGGCCGACATCTTCAAGGACACCGACAACCTCGTCGGCGGCACCTCCGGCGCCCTGCAGACCGAGTTCCCGACCTCCGTCGAGAACGTCTTCCAGGATCCCGCCAAGGGTGCGCAGGTCATCGAGGGCGACTTCGTCCCCGGTGTCGTCGCCGACAAGACCAAGCTCAAGGCCGTCGAGGGCTACGACGTCTTTGACTTCCCGTCCGTGAACGGCTCCGGCCCCGCGGTCGTCGGTGGTGGCGACTCGATCGTCCTCTTCACCGAGAACGAAGCCGCGAAGGCGTTCGTCGAGTACCTCGCCTCCGCTGAGGCGCAGACGGTGTGGGCGAAGCGCGGCGGCTTCTCCTCCGCCAACAAGTCGGTCGACACGGCCGTCTACCCGGACGAGCTCTCCAAGAAGACGGCTGGCGCCATCGCCACCGCGGAGACGTTCCGCTTCGACATGTCCGACCTGGCTCCGGCCGCATTCGGTGGCACGCCCGGCCAGGGCGAGTGGAAGGCCCTCCAGGACTTCCTCGAGAAGCCGGCCGACGTCGACGGCGCCGCTGATGCGCTCGAGAAGGCCGCCGCCAAGGCGTACGACAAGCAGTAAGTACCCGGTTCGATGAGCCACGCCACCGACATCACCACGGAGGGGACCGGCGCCGAAGGGGCGCCGGATCCCCAGCGCTGGGGGCGCCGTCTCACGACGGTCGTCTTCCTGGGCCCCGCCGTGGCGCTGTTGGTGGTGTGGCTCGTCTACCCGACCCTGTCGACGATCTACCGGTCGTTCTTCGACAAGTCCGGCGACAAGTTCGTCTGGTTCGACAACTACTCGGCGATCTTCTCGACGCCGAACCTCACCACCGCGCTGCAGAACAACGCGCTGTGGGTCGCCGTCGTCCCGGCGCTGGTGACCGCGATCGGCCTCGTCCTGGCCGTGCTCACCGAGAAGATCCGCTGGCAGGTGGCCTTCCGCCTCGCGATCTTCATGCCGATGGCGATCTCGCTCTTCGCCGCGGGCGTGATCTGGCGCATCATGGACGACAAGGACCCGAACAAGGGCACGATCAACGCCTCGATCGGCGCCGTACAGGACGCCCTCGGCGGCACCGGCGGCGTGCTCACCCGCGCCAAGGCCTCGACCGACGCGCTCTCCGGCTCGCTCGCGAACGGCTTTGTCGCCAAGGCGACCGTCCAACCTGGCGGGGCCCCCGTCTTCCTCGGCCTCACCGGCATCCCGCCCGTGCAGGTCCCCGCCGACGCCGTCGACGTGAACCCGCAGGCGGCCACGGCTCCGGCCGGCTCGGTCGTCGGCTCGGTCTGGCGCGACTTCAAGCCCGGAGGCGGCGAGGCCGGCACCCCGGAGCCCGGCGAGCTCGGCATCCCCGGCGCGACGATCGACCTGCGCGACTCGGCCGGCAAGACCGTGCAGTCCGTGGCGGCCGGCAAGGACGGCTCCTTCTCCTTCAGCGGACTGAGTCCCGGCGACTACAAGGTCGCCATCGCGGCCAAGACCTTCGAGGAGCCGTTCAGTGGCGTCTCGTGGCTCGGCCCCAAGCTGATCAACCCCTCGATCATGATCGCCTACATCTGGGTGTGGGCGGGCTTCGCGATGGTGATCATCGCCGCCGGTCTCGCCTCCATCTCGCGTGAGGTCCTCGAGGCCGCGCGCACCGATGGAGCCACCGAGTGGCAGGTGTTCCGCCACATCACGGCGCCGATGCTCGCGCCGGTGCTCTCGGTCGTCTTCATCACGATGCTCATCAACGTGCTGAAGGTCTTCGACATCGTGCTGTCGGTCGCCCCTGCCTCCTCGCAGGACGACGCCAACGTGATCGCGCTCGCCATGTGGCGGGTGTCGTTCAGCGGCGGCAGCGACTTCGG
>JAURVW010001069.1 GCA_030655275.1 Solirubrobacteraceae bacterium | reverse complement strand
TGTTCATCGCCGGCAGCGCGGTCGTGATCGCGCTCGACAACGGCTTCGACCTGGCGGGCGCACGCGAACGCGACTGGCAGCGTCAGGCACGCGAGCAGCAATGGCAGGGCGGGGCGTCGGGAGCGCTCGGCGCGGGCGTCGGATCGGCTGCCGCGCCCGCGGACCTGGCAGAGGTCACGATGCTCGGCCAGCGCGACGAGACCCCGGCCGAAGTGGCGATGCGCGCGTCGCCGGGCCTCGGTCTCGTCGCGGGACTGCTGCTGGCGGCGATGTTCACGGGCCTCGCGATCGCGAGCACGCAGCATGGGCCGACGCAGACCACCTGGGCGTCGGTCGCAGCTGCGTGCGGCGCCATCGCGCTCGCCTTCATCCTGATTCGCCGTTCGCCCGGCGCGCCGGGCAAGGTCAACCGGGTGCGCGGCCAACTGCACTCGATCGCGTTGCCGATTCCGGGCCGGGTCGAGCAGACGCGGCCCGCGCTGTTCCTCGGCGACCAGCTGGCGCTGACCGTTCCCGACCATTGGAAAACGCTGGTTCCGGCCGTCTCGAACGGCGCGGTGGAGCTCGAGATGCGGGTCGACGACAACCGCGTGCTGCGCTACGACAACCGGCTCTCGCTCGACGCCGAGGTGCGCCTTGCGCCGCCGGTGTTCCGGGGCCGCCACCTGACGCTCGCGAGCGTCGGCCTCATCGCGGTGCTCGCGTTGCTGATCTTCGGCCCGAGCCCGACGCGCGACCTGCGCCTCGCCTGGGCCTGGGCCAGCGGCGGGGCCGAACCGCACTTCACCGACCCGGCCCGGCTGATCGCCGCGGCTCCGGCCACGGGCACCTGGTTGCGCCTGCGGGGCGAAGCGCGCTGCGAGCCGGCGGCCGACGGTTCGCTGCAGGGCTGCGTCGACCTGCGCTGGGGTGGCAGCGCGCCGAAGGCCAAGCCGCCGGAGATCGACGTCGCCACGCTGGCGCTGCAAGACGGCCGCTTCGTTGCCCTGAGCCGCGACGACCCTGCGCTGATGCTCGCGCGCCTGCAGTTGATGGCGCTCGGGCTGGACCGGGCCCGTTCCCCACACAGCGCCGGTTACGTGCGTGCCGTGGCGGACGCGCCGACCACGCTCGATCAGCCAGACAGGCTCGTCAAGGACGTCCAGGCGACCTGCCCGGTCGACCCGGCGGCAGCGCCTGAC
>JAURVW010001064.1 GCA_030655275.1 Solirubrobacteraceae bacterium | reverse complement strand
TGACCGAGCGCATGAACAGCGTCGTCGTCGACGGCATCGTCGACGGCTCGGTGCGCCCGCTCGACCCCGCCATCGCCGCGCAGACCGCGATCGCCAGCATCAACGCCGCGGCCGAACTGCACCGCTGGGTGCCGGGCGTCACGCCCGCGGTCGTCGCCGACCTGTACGTGCGGCCGACCTTCGAGGGCGTGCTCTGCGCGGGCGTCGAGCCGCGCTGAACCGGCGAATGTCAGCCGACTGAAAACGGACCGGCTTCGCCCCTCTTCTCTCGCGTTAGGTTCACGGGCCGATCACCAGAATCGGCTGCGATCGATCGAAGAAACGGAGAGGCCCAGGCGATGCACGAATTCAAGAAACTGATGGCGCACCTCGGCGCGCTGATCGACGACGAGGCCCTCACCCGCGACGAAGCCGCGGTGACGATCGCGCGCCACATGCAGCAGCGGCTGCGCTGCTCGCGCATGAGCATCTGGGCGCTCGAAGGCGAGGCCGGCGCGCGCACGATGCGCATGCTCGGCGGCTTCGACGGCAGCACACAGCGCGCGCTCGCGACATCCACCCTGCTCACCGACGCGGAATTCGGCCCGTACTTCGACGCGCTCGTCGGCACGTCCGTCTGCGCCTGCACCGACACGCTCGCCGACGAGCGCCTCAGGTCGATGCGCGACAGCTACCTCGTGCCGAACGACGTGCGCGCCTCGCTCGACGCGACGATCGGCGTCAACGGCACGAAGGTGACCACATACCGAGTGAAGTACGTGGACGGCGAGGAAGTCTCGCGGGAGCTCGCCAGCGAGGCCGTGACCGTCGCACCGGTCAATGAAGTGACCTCGAACGGGACGCGACAGCCGGCACCGGTGCCGCTCGTGCAGGCGCCGAGCAAATGCGACGGCAACTACGAGGGCGTCTGCGTCCCGATCGATTCCGACGTGGACTGCGAAGGCGGTAGCGGCGACGGACCGTCGTACATCGACGGCCCCCTGCGGGTAGTCGGCACCGACGTGTACGACCTGGATCGTGACGGGGACGGGATCGCCTGCGACAAGTGAGGCGTAGTTCAGGGGGTTTGCCTGCGCCAGTCGCGTAGGTGCCCTGGGACGGCGTCCCCCCAGCATCCGCTCTACGCTGGAACGTCTGCCTCATTCTCGGGGCGCCCTTCCCTGGAGCATCCATGTCTGCAACGACGGTCGACGATCGTGCCCGCTATCGGGCGAATCCCACGGTGCTTCAGGCGCTGAAGAATCCGCGGATGCTGACCCGAGAGGTCCTGGCCGGACTCGTCGTCGGGCTCGCGCTGATCCCCGAGGCGATCGCGTTCTCGGTGATCGCCGGGGTCGA
>JAURVW010001063.1 GCA_030655275.1 Solirubrobacteraceae bacterium | reverse complement strand
TGAGGAGCCGCCGCCCGTCGGTGGCAGAGTGGGGTGATGACGCCCTCTCCGCGCGACCTCGCGCACTACCTGCGCAGCATCGGCCGGTTCGTCCGCGGGCGCGAGGAGCGCGAAGCCGCCGACCGCGTCGTGGTCGGTGAGCTCGAAGCCGTCTCGCTCGGGCTGCCGGCGGGCCTTGACATCGAATGGCTGGGCGTCGCCGGCTACCGGCTCACGTACGAGGGGCAGACGATCTACCTCGACCCGTACCTCTCGCGTGTGCCGCTCGGGCAGGTGATCGGGCGTCGGGCCGAGCCGGCCCTCGGTGACCCCGACCTCTACGCCCGACTGCTCGACGAGCGCGCCGGCGAGGTCGTCGGCATTCTCGCCGGCCACACCCATTTCGACCATGCGATCGACATCCCGGCGATCGCCCGCCGTTACGGCACCAAGGCCTACGGCTCGCGCTCGCTCCGGCACCTCATGGGACTCCATGGCCTTGCCGACTCGGCCGTCGAGATCGAGCCGAACCGGCCCTACGAACTCGGGCCGTTCACGGTGCGGTTCGTGCCGAGCCTGCACTCGAAGCTGATCCTCGGCGTCGCGGTCCCGTCGGCGGGCGAGCTCACCTGCGAGCACCTCGACGGCCTCACGCCGTCGGCCTTCAGGTGTGGCGACGTGTTCGGTCTGCACATCGAGGTCGCCGGCTGCACGATCTACCACCAGGGCAGCGCCAACCTCATCGACGACCAGGTGCCGCGCGGCGGCGTCGACGTGTTCCTCGCGGGAATCGCGGGCCGCACCTTCACGCGCGACTACTGGTCGCGGATCCTGCCGAGGCTCGAACCCCGGGTGGTCGTCGCCAGCCACTTCGACGACTTCTTCCGCCCCGTCGAGGGCGAGCAGGGCCTCTCGCTCAACGTCGGCGTGCGACACCTCCCGGACGAGGTCGGCGCCGTGAGCGACGAGTTCGCCGTCGCCGCGCTGCGGCCGCTCGAGACGTACCGCGGCTGACGAGTCCGGCGACGCTGGGTTGCCCGCGGTGCCTGCGACCGGTGCCGAACGTCGAGATCCACCCCCGCAGAGGGGTGATTCCTGACGTTCGCACCGGCCGTCGCGTGGCGGGGGTCCCCCGTCGTCCCCCGGCCCTGGCTGAACAGGTGCTGTCCACTTACGGTCGTCGCAACGATGGATCTCCACGAGGCATACGACCACCACGACCTGAGGAGCGTGCGCTGATGGGCCCGCGACCGCAAGGCAAGCCCGACCTGATCGAGGAGACCGCCGACGCGATGAACCGCGTGGCCGGTCACCTGCAGAACAACGTCGGCATCGCCCAGCTCAATCTCCCCGGCAACGCCCTGATCGGACCGGCCCGCGCCGGGATCGACGCCGGGATCGCCAACCTCCGCACCTCGGCCGCGCAGGCCGTCATCGTGCTCAAGACCGAAGCCGCCCAGCTCCTCACGGAGGCCGGAGCGCTGCGCATCGAGCAGAAGGTGTGGGACGAGCAGGCGAAGGCGGAGCGCGAGGAGCGCGAGGAGAAGGCTGCCGAGGCCAAGCAATGCATCGCGGTGAAGGTCCGATGAGTCGTCGCGGCGCCAACGCGGGTCTGCTGGATCTCGCGGCGATCAACGCGGATCGTCTCATCGGCGATTTCGACCGGTCCGCGTCGTCGATCCGTGGGGTCCCGACCGCCGGACTGGAGCCCGGAACGCGCGCTCGCACGATGGCAGCACTCGATTTCGCCAACAGTCTGGCCTCGTCGGGGGCACGCACGGCCGGCGGACAGGGCCGCGAGTACCGCAAGCGATCGGGACTGGCGACCCGCGCCGACCAGGGAGGCCTGAACGGCCGCCCCGCCGGACGGACCCGCTGGGACAGGTTCTGGGACGACGCGGAGTACGGCTTCTGGAACCCGGACGGCTACACCGTCGCGGGCGCGATCATGCCCGCCTTCACCATCCCCCACGACGCGCTCGCGTACTCCGAGAAGTACCGGGCCGAGCAGCGCAAGGTGGCCGAACGCGCGGGCGCGAAGCCCGACAAGAGGTTCAAGGCGAGACCAGGGCTGCAGCCGAAGGATCCGCTCATGAAGGGCGCAAAGGGGCTGAGTCGCGGACTGACGGTCCTCAACGCCGGCATGTCGTATCAGTCGGCCCTGGATTCGGGCCGCGGAAAGCTCGACGCCGCCGCGAAGGCCGGTGTCGTCACCGGCTACATCGGGTTCGACGCCACCGCCCCCTCGCTGCACGTCGGCAGCCTGAT
>JAURVW010001061.1 GCA_030655275.1 Solirubrobacteraceae bacterium | reverse complement strand
CGTCGAGGGCGGCGTCGACGTCCATCGACGGCCGCAGCCCAAACTGCAGCAGGTAGGAGGCGACGGTCGCGCACTCCTCTGCGAGCTCGTCGTCGTCGGCCTCGGTGATCAGTTCGCCGAGGCCGGAGGCGGCTTCGTCCTCGGGCCAGAGGCGGCCGTCGCCGAGCGGCGCGGCCTCCTCGCGCTGCGGGCGGCCGTAGGAAAGGAGCGCGTCGATGAGGCCCTCGACCTCGTCGAGCTCAGGCGGTGCCCCGCCGGACATCACCACCGACGCCGCGAACACCCGCCCCGCCAGCGCCATCCGGTCGGTCATGTCCATCGACCCGGCCTGCTTGTCGACGTCGCCCAGGAACGCATCGAGCGCGCCCCGGTCGTCGCCGATCGAGCGAGCCTGCGGCAGGCTCACCACGTAGGTGTCGAAGACGACCCGCTTGGCGCTTTCCTGATCCATCGCCACCGAGTGTCGCAGCGTGCGCTCCATCACTGCGTTGCAACGCGCCAGAACGGGCGGGCGGGCGCGGCCGGGAGCGGCCGCGTCGGCGAGACTCGGCCCATGTGGGGGCGATGGCGACGACGCGCGAAACGCGGTGAAGAGGGCGAACGCATCGCCGCTGAGCCTCGGCCTTCGGGCGACGCGACGCCCGTGCAGCGCACCTTCGCCGAGTACTTCGCCGCGTGGGGGCTGTTCCTGCCGGACGAGGCCATCGCCTCACGGTCGGCCGGATACCTGCTCGGCAAGGGCTGGAGCGTGCGGTGGCGCTGGGTCGACGGCGACGGCGACGACGCGACCCTCGAGTTCCTCGCCTCCCATCGGATGACCAACGAGCGCTGGCAGCGCATCGCCCCCGACGGCGCGCTGTCGAAGATCGACGTTCCGTTCGAGGCGATGGTCTTCCCGCCCGACGCAGGCGACGAACAGCGCGCCGCCATCGAACACGACTATCGCGCCGCGTGGGGCACCCACATCGCAGCCGTCGAGCAGGCCGGGATGGACCCGATCCAGGGTCGCCCGCGGATCCCGAACGAGGTCGCCGGGCCCGCGCTCATGACCTGGATGATCGACGGTGGCGACTGGCAGTCGGCGCCGCTGCTGGCGAGGTCCTAGCGCCCGAGACGCGCGATGCGGCGTCCGATCCCGCGCATCTCAGCGCGTTCGGCGTCTTCGAGGGCGAGGCGCCAGAGGAGCACGATGAGGGTCGCGAACATCGCGATGCGGATGGCGGCCGGGGTCCAGCCGAGGTCGGGGGCGTCGGCGACCGGGCCGGCGAGGAGCGCGGTTCCGATGCAGAGGGCCAGGGCGGCGCCGATGCGGGGCCAGTCGTAGGCGACCGGGAAGTACTTGTGGGTGAAGAGGCTCAGCGACGCGATGAGCACCACGTAGGCGATCACGAGCGCGGCGGCCGCGCCGTGGGCCCCGTAGGGCGGCACGAGGATCAGCAGCGCGATGATGTTCACGGCCAGTCCGATCAGCGACGCCGGGATGGCCAGTTTCGGGGCGCCGAGGCGGCCGGCGATCGTCGTCATCACGGGGATCACGCCCCACATCGCCCAGGCGGCCGCGAGCATCGGGAGGATCTCGATCACCTCGGGCCGGGGGTTGGGTGCGCCCTCCGGGAAGTGCACCAGGACCTCGACGGTCCACGGCGCGCAGAGGGCGACGCCCGCGACGGTGGCGCCGAGCACGACGGCGTAGCCGCGCAGCGCCGACGCGTAGATCGCGCTCGCCTGCTTCGGATCGGTGATCGAGTACGCCAGCGGCGGGAAGGCGAGTTGGAAGGCGCGGGCCATGAGGATGACGCCGGACGCGATCTTCGACGCGAACGAGAACACGCCGAGGGCCGACGGCTGGCCCGAACCGATCACGACCGGGGCGGCCAGGGCCGCCAGCAGCGTGCGGTCGAAGAGGTTGAACCCGAAGATCGCGGCGTCGGTGGGAATGGTCGGGAGGCCGAACCGCAGCAGCGCGCGGCGGTCGCCGCGGCTCGCCGCCCGGCGCTGCTCCTCGGACTCGACCGCCGAGCCGGGGTCGATGCCCTCGGCCAGGGCCGCCGCGGGGTCCGGGGCGTTCGGGCTCGCGGGCGACACGGGCTCGCCATCGATGGCGTCGGCATCGGCGTCGCTGGAGCCCGCGGTGCGTCGCGTGTCATCGGCTGCGTTGTCGGCTCGGCGCGCGTCGCCCGACGCCTTCGCATGCGACACCACGAGGCTCGATTCCGGATGGACGAACGCCTGGATCGCCTCGACCCGGCGGGCGAACACCGGCACCTCGCGCAGCCAGAGCACGGCCAGGACCACGCCGCTCGCCGCGTAGTTGCCGATCAGGTAGCCGCGCACGCCCTGGTCGAGCACGATCACCAGCAGGAGCGACAGCCCGATCGTGAGCAGCACGTTGGAGACGGTCGCCACGAGGTAGGTGCGACGGTCGTCGCGGGCCCGCAGCAGCGTCTGGGCCATGTCGAGGTTGCAGTAGAGGAAGAGGCCGGCGCCGGCGATGCGGATGAGCCACGGGTCCTTGACCGATGGCAGCAGGGTGGCGATCGGCTCCGCCAGCGCGATCACGACGACGGCGGCGAGGAGGCTCGTCGCCGCGACGGTGCCCTGGATCGAGCGCTGCAGCTGTGGCCGCTCGCGATCGCCGGCAGTGAACCAGTGCCGCAGCAGCGCTTCGCCGAATCCGAGTCGGGCGATGATCGCCAGGAAGATCAGCCACGCGAGGATGAGATCGGCGACGCCGAGCGTGCTCTCGTCGATCGCGCTCGTGTACGCCGCGAACGTGAAGATCCCCAGGCCCGCCGAGAGGAAGGCGGCCGCCTGGTAGGCCAGCCCGCTGCGGACGATGCGTTCGAGGGCCCCGGGCACGGCGGCCCACGTTAGCTACGTGGGGCGGCGTAGCGACCCGTGCGAAATGCACGGGATGAGACGATTTGATCGGACAAGACGCATTTTGTCTCAGACAGCCCTAGCGTCTGCCGCTGTGCGTCGCCCGCTGCTCCTCCTGCCCCGTCCGCTCGACCAGTTCGTGCTCGGCGACCATGCGCGGGAGCTCGTAGAAGCCGGCCAGGGTGCCGTCGCGCTCGCCGGAAAGGTGCCGTACGGGGCGCTCGTGCGGGCCCCGGGGCCGACGCGCGGCGGGGTCGCATCGATGATCGCGCGGCACTTGACGAAGGCCGTTCCGAGCGACTGGTCCGCGGATGAGACCGTGATCGTGGCCTACCACGCGATCCAGTGGCCGGCCGCGATGACGCTCCTGGACCGCGGCGTCGCCTCCGAGCTCTGGTACTGCCGGTGGGACCGGTACGAGGCCGCGCACGACGCCGGTAAGCCCCACCAGCTCCTGGGCGCCTGGCACGAGGCGATGGCCGAGCGCAGCTCGCTCACCTTCGCCGTCTCCGGCAAGCTCGCCGAGCTCGAGCAGGAGGCCGGCCGCGACGCGATCGTCGTCGGCCTCAGCGCCGACGCCTTTCCAAGCGGGCCGCTGGATCCTGGCGGCCGCGGCCGCGGCGCCGAGCTGGTGCGTGAGGCGAAGGGTGACGCCGGACCTCCGGCCGCGTCTGGCAACGAGACCGCCATTTCGGTGGTCGACGGCGGAACGGGCAGCGAACCGCACGCGCCACACGAGCGCGCGGCGGCGGAGCAGGCCGGCGCCGACTCCTCCGTCGCCCGCGGCGACGGCGCTGCCATCAGCGCCGCAGCCTCCCCCATCGCCGTCTCCCTCGGGCACCTGGGTCATCGCACCGACTGGGCGTGGCTGCGCGGCGCGATCGAGCGGCTCGAAGATCTGCAGCTCCTGCTGATCGGCGCGTGGCACGACGACGAGGTCGACGACGATCCCGACTACCGCTGGCTCCGCGGCAACCCGCAGGTCGTGTGGCTCGGCGCCCTCGACGATGCCGATGCCGCCGCCGTCATCGCCGAGGCCGACGTAGGCCTCGTGCCATTCCTCGTCGAGCCGTTCAACGACGCCGGCCTGCCGACGCGCATCCTCAAGTACGCGCGCCTCGGCCGCCCGACGCTCGCCCCGCCGCTCGCGGGCGCACGCACCTGGGAGCGCGCGACGACCTTCGTCGAGGGACCCGGCGACCTCGCCTCGGCGCTCCGCCAGCGCGCCGGGCTGCGCTTCGAGCCCGACGCCGACCTGCGCGCCTGGGCGCTCGACCAGACCGCCGCGCGGATGAACGCGCCGCTCCACGAGCGGCTGCAGCGCTGAGGGGGCTGCGGCGCTGAGGGGTCGAACGTCAGGATTCACCCCTCCACGGGGGTGAATTTCGACGTTCGGCGGTGTGGGGGCCCGTCGACGCCGCAGTCTGCGGCGGCTCAGCCGGCGGCGAAGATCGCGTCGAGGCGGTCGTAGCCCTCGTCGATGCCGCCCTTCATGCCGGAGCCGAGGGCGCCCGCGCGCGATTCGGGCGTGTCGTAGGTGACCGTGCAGCGGCAGATCGTGACGCCCTCCTCCTCGACGAGATCCATCTCGTTGACGGACTGGCCCGGGAAGTCGTCCATGATCTCCGTCGACACGAGCCGGTGGGGCGCGTCGACCTCGGTGTAGGTGCCGTGCATCCTCAGCGCGCCGCCGCCGGCGAGCTGCCACTCGTAGCGGTAGCCGCCGCCGACGCGTAGGTCGATCTCGCAGACGGTCATCGCGTGCTTGGCCGGGCCGAGCCAGTTCGGCAGATGCGCGGGGTCGGTCCACGCCGCGAAGACGGCCGACGCTGGCGCCGCGAACACTCGCGTGATCACGAGGCCGCGGTCGCCGACCTCTTCGTACGTCGTCGTGCCCGGCTGGGTGGTGGTCGTCATGGGGTGCTCCGTGGTTCGGTGGCCGGGGCGTCCGGCCGGTGGCGATCGGCGTTTGAAGCGGGGTCGGCCTGCGTCGAGAGACCGTCGTCGTCGAGAACGACGCAGGCGAGTTCGAATGCGCGGGCGCAGTGGCTGCGCATCAGGCGTCGCGCTCGGCGGGCGGCTGCATGCGGGCGAGGTAGTCGTCGAGGCGGGAGAAGCTCTCGTCCCAGAAGGCGCGGAAGTCGAGGGCGTAGTCGACCACCTCCTTCAACGGCTCCGCGGCCAGGGTCGCCGGACGGAACTGCGCATCGCGACCGCGGGTGATGAGCCCCGCCTTCTCGAGCACGCGCAGGTGCTTGGAGATCGCCGGACCGCTCATGTCATGCGGCGCGGCGATCTCGCTGACGGTCGCCGGGCCGGCCGTGAGCGTCGCCAGGATCGCCCGTCGGGTCGGGTCGG
>JAURVW010001056.1 GCA_030655275.1 Solirubrobacteraceae bacterium | reverse complement strand
CGGCGGCGGCCTTGGCGCCCGTCGTTGCGGCACCGTGATCGCCGGTTGAAGCAGCGCCGTGCTCGTCGGCCGTCGCGGCGCCGTGGCCGTCGGTCGGTGCGGCCTGGCCGGCGGCGGGCGTTCCGGGCGTGGCCGGCGGGTCGAGCTTCTTGGCCCCGACACCGAGGCCGATGCTGAGCCACACGAGCAGGCCGACGATCGTGATGGCCGTCGGGACGACCTCCTTGCCGATTAGCCCGCGGCCGTCGCGGGCGAAGAGCGCGGCGATGGCGACGACGAGCCCGAGCGGGATGGTGACCGTCGACTGGTGCGGGGCGGCCGAGTAGTGCAGGAGCCCGCCGACCAGCAGGCCGACGCCGAGCCCGAGGAAGAGCGAGGCAGCGCCGTAGATGACCGCGGCGATGATTCCGTCCTGCGTCGCCTGCTTGGCCGACGCGACCGAGCCGCTGGCGAAGAGCACACCGCCGCCGAGCGCGAGGAGGGCGTAGAGCTTGGGATCCGAGGCGTGGTGCACCACGGAGGCCGCGATGAGCCCGACGCCCACGAAGAGCGCGAGCTGGGCCGCAAAGCGGAGCATCAGCCCGGTGGCGGTGGCGGGAACCTCCTCGACCTCCACGGCGACGGCTGCCTCCTGCTCGAGCGCCTCCTCGAGGCTGAGCGGCGACTGCGAGAGCATCTGGAGCTGGCGGAGCTGGTCGTTCGTCTCGCTCGACTCGGCCTCCACGACGGAGAGGTCCCCGGGGGCGGTCAGGGTGTCCGGTGGGAGGGTGGCGGTCTGTTCGTTGAGCATGAGTGGAAGCGGGGTGGAGTGAGCGGGCGGTCCTTGCCTCCGTCGGCGCCCGGAGACAGGTCCCGGAGTGCTCATCCGTCCAGTCTGGTGATCGGCTCTGGTGCCGAGGTCGTTGCCTCTTTCCGGTCCATCCAGCCTCCGTAACGCCTGGCGGCGTGCGGCTCCGTTCTTGGCCGGTCCGGCAATCAGACGCGCTTCATGCGAAACCAGCCGCGGTCACACCTTCATCGGTGGTGCACTGGAAGACCGACTCCGGTCCGTCGAGAGAAGATCGGTTCTTCGACGGCCAGGCATCAACGCTCGCGTGAGGCTGCGAGCGAGGCGACCAGCGCCGCGCCCCACAGCAGGAACAGGGGATCCCACAGCGCTGCGTGTCCGATCATGGCGGCGTGGTCGTATCCGCCGTCCGGGGTCGCCAGACCCGAGACCACCGCGAGCGCGACGAGCGTGTTGAGGCCGCCATACGCGACGAGCGCGATCCCACCGATCCAGCTCACCCGTCGCCATCCGGCACGTCCTCGGAGGTGACCGGCGTCGACGAGGACCGGGATCCAGGCGGCAAGGAGCTTGAGGGAGGCAAGCGCCGCCAGGCCCAGACCGGCGAGGAGCGGCTCCTCGACGGTCAGCCGGACGGCCCAGTCGCCGACCGTGTCGAGCAGCCATTGGCCGCCGAGCGCCCAATAGAGGCTGAAAGCGGCGTGGAGCGTGCCGGCGAGCGCGGCGACGAGGACCAAGCGCGATGCGCGCGCTCGCCGTCGAGAAGCTGGGTTCCGTGAACCCGAGGGAGGATCGACC
>JAURVW010001055.1 GCA_030655275.1 Solirubrobacteraceae bacterium | reverse complement strand
GCCAGATGATCGTCGGCAACGCCTCGCTCTACAACACCATCGGCGACTCCAAGCCGGTGTTCGGCACTCCCACCGTCCCGGCGGACTACTCGAGCGACAACAACTTCAACCTGCTCGGTGCCGGCTACACGGGTCTTCCCGCAATGGCCATCTACGCGGCGACGACCCTGAAGGCGAAGAACGTCGCGATGGTCTACGCCGACGAGCCCGGAGGTCAGGCCGCCGCGGGACTGGTCGAACAGTTCATGAGCGAGTACGGCGTGGGCCTCACCAAGGTCCCGGTGCCCACGACCTCGACGGACGTCATCGGGGCCATCACCGCAGCCAAGGCCCAGAGTGCCGACGTCTTCCTGGCCGTCGTCACCGCCCCGCTGTGCATCCAGATCCAGAAGGCCAAGGAGCAGCTTGCTCTCGACGTCCCGGTCGTCTCCACCGTCCTCTGCACCGACAAGGCGGTCGCGGACGCCCTGGGCGACATCCCCTCGTGGACCTTCGGTACGGACACCGAGAGCCCGTTCCTTCCTGACGCCAGCCCTGAGGCTGCGACGTTCGTCGCGAAGCTGCGTCAGTACGCCGGCGACGACGCCAACATTGCCGGGTTCGCACCGCACCCCTTCGCGAAGATCCTCACCCTCGCCAAGCTGATGAACGAGCTCGGTGCCGACGCCGCGACGCCGGAGGCGATCGCCGACGCCGCGCGGGCCTTCTCCGGCCCGATGTGGATGGGCGGACCCAAGCTCGAGTGTGGCGCTGTCGCCGACCTCCAGGCGATCTGCAACACCAACGCCCGCCTCTACACCTACGAGGGCGACGGCGCCTGGAGCGACGCGACCGACGGTGCATGGGTCGACGTCGCCAACCCGCCGAGCGCGTAGGCCATGCGATGAGTGAGCTCCTGCTGTTCGGCATCCTTGGGCTCGGGACCGGTGCGCTGTACGCCGGCCTCGGCCTGGGGGTGGTGCTGACCTGGCGCGGGTCCGGGACCGTCAACCTGGCTGCCGGCGCGATGGCCATGCTTGTCGCCTTCGTGTACTGGGCGCTCACCACCCAGGGCGATCTGTACCTGCCGCCGTTCGTCGTCTCGATCAGTGACAGCGGCGTTTCGACGGTCCCGGCGTTCCTGATCTCGATGGCT